>JBBRSV010000013.1:0-57339 GCA_038245055.1 Chitinophagales bacterium
CCTTGTAAAAAGTAAATATTCCGAAGACCTTTACCAGCAATATAAAAAACACCTAGGCAACTTTCGTTATGCCGTATTAATAGAAGGACAAATAATAATCGTTCCTTTAAAAGTGAGAGAACTATTAGGCTTTAGAAAATTTTCATTTCTTTCTCCTGTTCTTCCTTTTTATAAATTAAGCAGGTTGCTAAAACTTGATGCGCTCATTAAATTTTTTATATTGCCCGCCAAGTATAAAAAAGAGATAAAGGAATTAGATATTGCTTAAAAAATTGCGTTACATTTTGGCATAGGATTTAGTATATAAAATTATTTACTAACCCTTAAATTCTAAAGAAAATGACCAAATATTCAAAGGAAGCCGGAAAGAAAGTTGCAAAAGTAATGCATGAAATGCACGAAGGAAAACTTAAAAGCGGCAACAGCAACAAGAAGATTACAAACCCTAAACAGGCAATAGCTATAGGACTTTCAGAAGCAAGAGCGAAGGGCGCAAAAGTGCCAAAGAAAAGTTCAGGAAGTACAGCGGCGAAAAAATCAGTTTCGAAAAAATCAAGTCCAAAAAAATAATTGTCTGCCAAGATTAGAAATAATTCACTCTTTCGCTTAACGGTGAACATATCATTATACCGCTTTGCATAAGGTGGTTTTTTTTACCTAAATATAAAGTCGCAAAAAATCACCGGGTTTTGAAATTCCAATGGTTCAGGAAGTGATCATCATTTCTGCAGCCTCCTCTTGTACAGCCATGACATTTGTTTTGTAAATAACCTTTCTGCCAAATAATAGTACGATAAAGCTCAGTAGCGCGCAACAAGCCATAACGCCTGACATAGCCAGCGCATTGTTAGTTTGTAACACACTAACCAACCCGGAAGTAAGTGCTCCAATACCTAATTGAATTGCGCCCATCAGCGCTGATGCAGATCCTGCGTTCTTATCAAAAGGAGCCATTGAAAGTGCTGAAGAATTTGGAAAGGTAAAACCCTGGCAGCTTAAGAAAAGCAGGATCAAAGCTATTGTTGAAAAAAGACCCAACAAGTGATAAAAGTTTCCAAAGAATAATAACATGCCGGTAATCGTTTGGCAAAGCAATGCAATGCGTATAATTTGTTCGCTCGTAAATTTTTTCAGCATAATGGTATTTACCTGGCTTGCCCCAATGAGACCAGCCGCTATTGTTGCAAATATCCATCCATACTGCTTTTCACTTACCTTATAAATTTCCATAAATACATGTGGTGAGCCCGCAATGTATGCATACAAGCCCGCGGCGGCAATTGAGCCCGTAAAAGCATAGGTATAAAACTGCGGCACTTTGGCGATTTGTGAAAAGCTTTTTATGATAGGTTTTGGTAACAATGAAATACTGGTATCCGGTATTTTGCTTTCTGGTAATGCAAAATAAACTGCTGCCAAAGTAAAGGCGGCGATAGATGCGAGAATAATAAAAATCCATTGCCATCCAAAAGCCGCTGTGACATAACCACCAAGTGTGGGTGCAATTATCGGAGACACTGCAACCACGAGCATCAATAAGGAGAATATTTTCGCATTTTCTTCAACCGGGAACAAATCCCGAACCATTGCTCTTCCGGCAACGAGGCCGACGCAACCTCCTAATGCCTGCAAAAACCTTGTGGCAATTAATGAATCGGCGGTTGTGCAAAGGGCGCAACCAATTGAAGCGAGTAGGTAAACTACCATCCCAATGTATAAAGGGCGCTTGCGGCCAAACCTATCTAAAAGCGGTCCATATAACAACTGACCAATGGCTATTCCAATAAAAAAACTGGATAAAGAAAGGGATATATGAGCTACAGTAGAATGAAGATCCTTCGCGATGTCAGGGAAACCGGGCAAGTACATATCTATGGAGAATGGCCCTATAGCGGTTAGAAGCCCCAGTACTAATATTGTAAAAAATCTATTTCTTCCTTTCATTGCAGCGTAAAGCGTAAATCTATGGAAGGAAATATAAATTACCTTCTTTTTATTTTATGGCATGAATAAACTTGCCGCATTAATATTTTACTAAAAACCGGTTTCAATATTATTTTTTAAAAATGAGATCAATTTTCTTGCAAGCGAATAAAATTATTGATAACTTTCATATTAGTTCCAATTCCCCATCTCCATGCAGACAAATGCGATGGGCAATTGAACCGATTACAAATTCCAACCCTTTAGAAGTTCCGCACTTTCTTTGATACCATACGTCAACCTGATTTAATGGTTAACCTCATTCTAAACATATTTTAATTGTAATATTTCAATGGCGGAATATTCAAATTCTAAATAAAGGATTTGCACCGGCCATTTTAGTTAAGGCATTAAAAAATATAAAAATTATTTATTCAAAACTTAGACATGAAAAATTATTTATTCGTATCTCTTTACTTGGTTCTGATTGGTTTACACGTGAATGGCCAGGGCGTAACCCAAATTAATGATAATAAAAGCCTGGTGGTTGACGTGCCGTTATCTGCCAATAAAACTTTTCTTCACTCTAATCTTGATAGTTCAATTTGGGTAACAGATGGAACCCTGGCGGGCACCGTGCAAATATCTGCTACGATAAAATTTGAGGACGATTTCGGTTTGCTCAATGGTAAGATTATCTTTCGCGGCAGCACAATTGCTACCGGTTCTGAATTATATATTTCGGATGGGACTTCGGGTGGCACTACTTTAGTGAGCGATATTAATACAGGCTCCCTAAGTTCCAACCCAACAGACTTTGCATTTCTGGGCAGCTTTCTGTATTTTACCGCAGAAAGCGCTGCTACTGGCAGGGAACTGTGGCGAACAAATGGAACATTAGCCGGCACTACGCTTGTTAAAGATATTGTGCCGGGTACTTCAAGTAGTTTTAATTTAAATTCAAGTCTCAGCAGCACATTATTTTCAAATGGCTCTTATCTCCTCTTTGCGGCAAATACATCAGCCGGAAATGAATTGTGGAAATCTGATGGTACTGCCGCAGGAACAGTTTTATTGAAGGATATTAACACAGGTAATTCGGGCGCGGATTCTTCCAATCCTGATAACTTTATGGCACTAAATAATATCGTACTATTTACTGCCACGGATGCAACGCACGGTAATGAACTATGGAAAACGGATGGTTCAGTCGCAGGCACCGTTCTTGTAAAAGATATTAATCCCGGCCCAGGAAATTCTACGACGTTTGATATATTTCCCGGCTTCCCGGAGCCAGTTTTTTTAGGGTTTCATATCTTCAATAAGAAAGCTTATTTCAATGCCAATGATGGCGTAAGCGCAGGAGAGATTTGGGCAACCGATGGAACTACAGCTAATACCATCCTTTTAAAAGATTTTCCTTTTACACTTCCCAATTTTTCCCGCGTGTTCTTAATTGATGCGATTAATTTCCCCACTAAATTTATTTTTCCCTATGGCGATGGAATTGGGCGCTCGGAACTATGGCAATCGGACGGCACTCCCGGAGGAACTGTTTTATTTAAATCCTTTACACCAATAGTACCAGGGGAAACGCCCCTGATTTTTATACCGTATAGTATAGACTTTGTAAACCAAACGTTAACTAATCCACTTTTTAACGGTAAATTCTTCTTTGCTGCCGGAACTACCACGCAGGGAACAGAATTGTGGTCATGCGACGGTACGGTTGGAGGCACTACCATAGTTAAAGATATTAATCCAGGCCCAGCTGATGGCATTGATTTTTCTATAGGTGATGGTTCATATCTCTATACAACCCAAACTTTTTTCTTTGGGGCATCGGAACCAACTGATGGAGGAGAGTTATGGAGAACTGATGGCACCGCAGGCAACACAACTATGGTGGCTAATATTAACCCTAATGCCGGAAATTCTCATCCTGAGCTTTCGTTTTTTGTTGCTAATGGGAAGGTATTATTTGGCGCTACAGAAGGTAACCCGGTTGATTCGAGCATCACGGATCTATATGTTGTAGGTGGTACTTTTGTTGCTTTACCTATCAAGCTACTAGACTTCACGGTTGTGCCTAAAGATAAAAATGCAATTTTAACCTGGAACACGCAACAGGAATTTAACAGCAAAAGCTTTACTGTTCAGCGCAGCTTTGATGCAGTGCATTTTGAAGATATTGGAAGCGTAGATGCAAAGGGAACCACTTCTGCAATTAGTAAATATTCTTTCAATGATCCGGGAATAATGAGCAGCGGTAGATCTGTTGTTTATTATAGATTGAACGTATTTGATCAGGATTCTAAATCAGTTTTTACCAATGTTATATCATTAAAAATAAATGGCAGCGGCAAGTGGAGTATACGCTTACTTTCAAACCCTGTAAAAGATTTTGTGGGTCTTTTATTGTCAGATGTATCCGGAAGGCTTCAGTTATCAGTTAGGGATATCAGCGGCAAAGTCATTTATTCAAATTCGATGGACAATGTAAACGGACAAATTTCCTTGCCAGCACCTGCACAAAGTGGAATATATATTTTGGAAGCTGAAAATAATAATGAAAGAAGGATTATAAGATTTATAAAATAATTTAGCCTGCGCTAATGACCTAATTATTTTAATTCTTTGTGTTGCGGAGATGGTTAAATAATTATCTTCCAATATTCATTTCTATTGCTGATGTTATCTGTAAGCCAATTATTTATTTACCCAATAAAATCCCTGGGCGGTATTCCCCTGCAACATGCAATGGTCACAGACAGGGGCTTTCAATATGACCGGAGATGGATGTTAGTCAATCAGAATAATTATTTTTTAAGCCAAAGAGATTTACCTCAAATGGCTTTGCTGCAAGTTGAAGTAAGATCTGATGGGTTAAAAGTTTATCATAAAGAAAAAACTCATTTACAAATAAATATCCCTTTTTATCCTGAATTATCTGAAACTGCTGAGGTGGGAATTTGGGAGGAGAAATGCCAGGCACAATTTGTGAGTAAGGAAGCCGACGAATGGTTTACGAAAATGCTTTCATTTAATTGCCGGTTGGTTTATATGCCTGAAACCACCATTTTGCCGGTAGATAAAAAATATGCGACTCGTAGTGAAATTACCAGTTTGTCGGATGGCTATCCTTTTCTTTTAATAGGCCAGTCTTCGCTGGACGAATTAAATGCGAAGCTTTCTGATGCTTTACCAATGAACCGCTTCAGGCCGAATATTGTTTTTTCCGGCGGTGAGCCCCATGAAGAAGACTGCCTGGAGCATTTTACAATTAATAACATCGATTTTTATGGCGTTAAACTTTGCGCCCGCTGCATGATACCCACGATAAACCAGGATAATATACAAAGATCTAAAGAGCCGCTGAAAACTTTGGCAAACTACCGCGCAAGAAATAATAAGATATATTTTGGTCAAAATTTACTTCACTATGGAACTGGAAGTATATCCATTGGAGATGCACTTGAAGTTGTAAAATTTAATGCCATGAATGCCTTGCCATTCGCTGAGCCCAAATCCATATAAAAGAAAAGGCCCTGCATTACAGAGCCTTTAAAAATCATTCGTATTCTTTTTATCTGCCGCCTATTCCAAGTATTATTTGAAGAAGTGGAAACCTTGGCTGCGAATAATAACCGCGCTCAACTCTCACCCGGGTATATTGGCGGGCATAACGATCATCCCTTTCATTATAATGATCCCTGTCGCGCCAATCTTCCCCACGATCATACCTGTCATGGTCATTTCTGAAGCGCTCATTCCGATCGCGATCGGTCCTGCCGTAGGCATAGCCATTGCCATTATTTCTTTGATTAAATTGCTGATCCCGGCTATAACTATTGCTGCTTGAATAATCGTTATTATTCCATTGGCTATTGCGTGAATTTTGTATTGGCTGATAGTTATTTCCAGAATTTTGATCTTGTTGGTAACGGCCAGACTGCGCAAAAGTACAAGCTACAAGGCCCATTGAAAATAAGAATGTAAAAATTTTTTTCATGATAGATTTTTTTAGTTGTGATTTAATATATGTAAGACTTCGCATTCATCGCTAAGTCTTGTAATGAAAAGTTAATAGAAGCAAAAGCAATAAACCAACTCACAGCGATAAAAAAAAGTATTGCGGCCATTTACATTTAAAAAGTGATTTTATTCATAATTATGAATGTAAGACCAGGCTATCAGATATGCATAGGCGCTTTTGTTTGAAAGGATAAAAATTCGATAATATCTTCTTTTAACAATGAGATTCTTCAACCAAATTATTGCCAGGCTTTTTCAAAAAAACTTCGTAATAAACGATACCCTTTTTTACGAATTTGGGGCCGGAAATGTATGACCTTATAAACATTAGTACTTTTGCCGAAATGAGCACCACTAAATATTCAACAGAAAAGATACTTTCCAACCTAAAAATTGACGCACTTAATGACATGCAGCTCGCATCATTGGAGGCAAATAAAACCAACGAGGATATAATTTTACTATCTTCTACAGGTTCCGGAAAAACGATAGGGTTTTTGTTACCAGTTCTTAATATCCTTGATGAGAAAATAAAAACCACGCAGGCAATGATTGTGGTCCCTTCAAGGGAGCTCGCAATACAAATAGAGCAGGTTTTTAAAATGATGGGCACAGGCTTTAAAGTAACTTCCTGTTATGGCGGACACAAACGGGAAACAGAGGAAAACAACCTTGTTCAGCCGCCGTCATTAATTATTGGCACGCCGGGAAGGTTGTGTGATCATATCAGGAGAGGTAATATCACAGTAGATAGCATCGGGGTTTTAATTTTAGATGAATTTGACAAATCGCTGGAACTGGGTTTCCAGGAAGAAATGTCTTTTATTTTAAGCTCCCTGAAAAATTTAAAAAAGAAGATATTGACCTCCGCAACAGAGACAATCGAAATACCTGCTTTTATCGAGCTAAAAAATCCAGTCAGGTTAAATTATTTATCGGAAGGTGCCGAAGAAAAAGGTTTGAGTATCCAAAGCGTTATGTCTGCAGATAAGGATAAAGCAGGCACTCTATTTAAGTTGATCTGCTATCTTGGAAACCGGTCGGCAATCATATTCTGTAATCACAGGGAATCAGTTGAGCGTGTTAGCACTTATCTTACAAAAAATGGCATTGTAAACGAATTTTACCATGGCGCTCTTGAACAACAGGAAAGGGACAGTGCGTTATGCAAATTCAGAAATGGAACTGTAAATGTATTGGTAACGACCGATCTTGCTTCCCGGGGCCTCGATATTCCTAACATCCGCTATATTATTCATTATCACTTGCCACATACAGAAGATATTTTTATTCATCGTAACGGAAGAACGGCCCGAATGGAAGCGAGTGGCACGGCTATTTTAATTTTATCTGAGGAAGAAAAATTGCCTTCTTATATCAGCCAGGAAATAGAACAAATACAACTACCCGAAACCGTTAGCTTGCCGGAAAAGCCTAAATGGTCGACACTTTTTATTGCCGCCGGTAAAAAAGATAAAGTCAATAAAGTTGATATCGTCGGCTTTTTATCCAACAAAGGCCAACTAAAACAGGAAGATATCGGGCTTATAGAAGTTAAGGATTTCTTTTCTTTTGTAGCAATACGAAAATTAAAAATGGGCCAGGTATTGCAGTTGATAAAAAACGAAAAGATCAAGAACAAGAAGGTGAAAATAGAAATCGCGAAATAAAATTCTATTTATCTACAGGTGAAAAGTTTGCTTCATTGAATTCATAACTCCTTTGGTAGACCACTGACCTGCAACGATCATTCGCCGAATTGTAAATAATGGCTGACTAGAATCTCTTTTTGTTGAAAGAATGAAAGCCATTTTATAACCAGCTTTTTTCAACTCAGGTATAACAGCCTCGTTCCATACACCAAATGGATAAGCAAAATATTCCGCCTGTTTTCCGGTAATATCTTCTACCTTCTTTTTTGGCCTTACAAATTGTGTATCAAAGTCCAGGCCTTTGTATTTGGTAACCATATGATGATCCCAGGTATGTGCTTCAACAGCATTGCCTTCATCTACCAACTGTTTTAGTTGTTCACTTGTCATATAACGGGGACGGTTAAGCGCAATAGTCATAATGAAGAAAACGCCTTTAAAGCCGTATTTTTTCATTTCAGGCAAACCAACAGCAAATTGTTCTTCGTCTGTATCATCAAAAGTAAGCATTACGGGCTTTGCCGGAAGCTTGGCTCCATATGCCAGGTAATTATATAATTCGCCAGGTAAAATTGTTTGGTAGCCGCTATCTTTCAGGGCTTTCATTTGTTCTGCAAAGTTCACTGCTGATACAGAATAATCTGCCGTTACCGCTGGTATTCCATTCTTTGCCTGGCGGATATGATGGTAGCACAAAACAGGAACTTCTTTCCTTGCCATGATCGTGGCTGCATTTGCAATGGGCCTGCTTTGATTCACTTGTTCGGTAACCTTTGTAGAATCAACAACAGCTGCAGGACTTTCTTTTTTAGCTGCACCTTGCGAGCATGCCGTTAGATAAAATGCAATGGAGATAAAGTAATAAGCCTTTAATTTCATTTTGATTTTTATTGAGAAGAATTATTGATATTGAATGTAAATTGGCTTTGGAATAAATTTTAATAATTCCTGTGGTGTGTACATGCCGTTTGGATCTTTCCTGATGTCATTTTTATAAAACAATTTAAAGCCGGTATATTCTACTGGTTGTTTATATATATACAACAGGTATGTAGAATGTTTTAAAGTTTTATCTCCCCAACCGTCCATATCCATGATAATTTGAACCTGGGGTACTTTTTTTATTTTGTCAAAACCTGTTACCATTCCCTGCGTAAACCGGTGAACGATTAAGATTTTAGGTGGAAGATTATATTTCTTTACTAATTGAGCAAGAAAATCTACTGCATCATTTATATCCTGGTAACTAAAGGTGCCTATTTTTTTACCTGGAACCTCACCACCTTTCATTGAAAATTCCGGATCAATCCCGAAATGAACATTAGGCATTTTTAAATATGGTTCTAATTGTGCAACCTCATCCTTAACCGTGCTGTGGCCCACTTGAATATCAAGAAAAACCAGCCCATTAATTTCTTTAGCCCAATTTAATATTGTATCGATTTGGTGAAATGGCATCCGCATACGATGTTTACCATCCTTTCCGGGGTCGCCCTGTGCACTTACTGCTATGTAATGTAATGCAGGAACAACAGGAAAAGCGGTATCCGCCGCCTGCCATTTAGCGCATTCACCTTTTAATTTTGCCAGCATTTCTTTTTTTGGGAGTTCTCCCAGGATACCCATTTTTTTTGAATATAAATTGCCATAAAAAGCCACAATACGGTGAAAGGGAATAATCGCTCCGGGAACAGGATAAGGAAATTTTGCAGGCCATTTACCGGTAGTGTCGCCATTTGCTAATGCGGCTAATTTCTTATTATATATTGTCGTATCAAATTTAGCCTGGTAAAGTGCCTCAATTGCTTCAGATTTGTTTTTTTCGTTAGCAACGGAATCAACTTTATCAGCGTTGTCAACTTTGGCAGAGCTTACATTATTACAACTTACGTTAACAAAAAGAAGCAAAGAAAAAAGGGAAATACCGGGGAGACAAAATGAATTCTTCATAGGCGATAAAGGTATTGTAAAAAATTTTTATTGTAAGAAAGTGTCGACAAAATATTAAAAATATTTTTAGATATGTTTTTGAAAGATAAATTTTTAGCTTTTGGAATTTAACCTATGCGGTAAATAAAATCCTGCTACACAATTATTAATCCCTGTTTGAAAGGCAAATAAAATCAAAATTTAAATGGCAGCTTGCTCAAATCTTAGTTTAAATAAATTATATTTTTAATCTAATCCACAATTAACCATAAATGGATTTGTGAAAACTTTTCGCGTTGCTTCATCTAGAAGATTATTTCTGCATTGCTTCCATTTTAAAAGATTATCCCCATACATATTTGCCAAAAGATTTGGATTTAAAATAAAGTTGATCTTACCCCAATGCAGCGTATAGGGAATCTCCATTTCTTGCAGCCTGTCCCAAACCATTTTAAAAAAAGCCCGCGAACCCTGGGAATCGACACCATCCAATTCAAGAATGCATGTTTTGGGAAAATGCGTAAACCCTATCAGTGCATCTGTTCCTTTTACATATCTGAAAGCTACTCCGCCGGGAAAAGGATTTGTCTTATTAACTTTTATGATTTCTTCAAGCACTTTACTTGCATTTGAAGCATCCATTCCGATAGCAGCACTTGCGGCTTTGCCCCTGAATTTTGTATTACTAAAAGTTTCCCCCAACGTTCCGGTCATGGTCTCATTAGATTGAAAAGCCAGTGGAAATAATTTATTTACCAAAGCAGGAACAAGGAGCGTGGACAAGCCCGGCCCTATCGAATCCAAAATAGTTTGCATCACGCCCAGCAAATCATCTCCATATGTAAAACCGGTATCATCTCTTTCAATTCTTGTATAATCATCACGATAAGGAATCTTATACATCGTTTTTAAAAACACTCCTTTTGCGGGATTACCGGGTTCAAATTTTTGTGGATTAACCAGGATCTCAAAATGATACAATTCTTTACCCGGAACATCCGGCGGAGCGGGAAGGTCATTTAAGATGCCATCAAATTGCAGGTTATCCATCGCGAACTTCAAAGCATCATTATATACAATATTCCCAGCGCGGTATTGTTCTAATAAAAAAACGGGTTCTGTTTCCAGCAATATTCCATGAATAAAACCAAAAGCGCCAAGGCCCACTACTGCCGCATTAAAAATATCATCGTCTTTGATGGGCTCCGCTCCAAGCCAGGTAATAAAATTATCTGAAGCAACCGGATTTGATTTTTTTTCAAGCCACACATGCCGGTTGGTACCAACAACTATATGTAAGCCTACAATAGTGTCATGAACAGCGCCTACACGAAATGCAGAGCCGTGCGTGCCTGTGGACGTGCAACCTGCAATTGATTGGCCGTTACTTGCACCGGAAGCTTTTAATGATCTTTTTGGATTGGTGTCCTGTTCCAGTTTTTCATTTACATCCAAAACGCTCATGCCACATTGAACAAAAAAAAGATCTGCCGCTTCTTTTCCCTTTGCTAAATATTCGGGAGCCACAAAAGAATTATTTAAATGATAAGAAAGCCGCAGTGATTTTGTATCAACAAGGCCGCCATCACAAACGGCAACTTCTGAGAAAGACCATCCGTTACCGAGGGCACGCATTTGAATATTATTATCCAGCGCATATTGAATTAGCCATTGGAAATTCTTTGTAGTTTTTTGGTATTGATTGCCATCGTCAGCAAGAGGAATACTCAATTTGAAAGACGAATTTTCTTTAAAAGTGTGCGTAAAATTTTCATGCCCGTTTACCCATTTTGTTATGGGCAACTTTGATATACCATCAGGTAAAATAATTTCATTTGCCATAAAATAATTTTATTTGTGACCCAAATTACCAGGCTCCGGACTGTAAGGAGCACAGCACCATTCAACTCTTTGCGGCATAACAATACCAAGGGAAGCAACACTTATCAGGGCGAATCCGAAGTTATATTTTACCGTCACTTTATTCATGTGATTAAACCTCGCATCGCATTTAGGATTTATATCTTTTGGTTGAACAAGACCCCAGAGAAAAGACCACGTTGTTTTTTTATTTATTGGATTGTTTTCAAAAGTATCGCAATCATATTTCGATACAATCCTTGTGGTAGTGCATGATGCAAAAGCATAAGTTGTAAATAGCACTATCAATATGCTTCTCCGGAAAAAATAATAGATTTTCATTCCATCAATTTAAAGGTTACTCAATTGTTTTTACATTAAGCTGCTGCAACAAGGATATTCTCCATCATTTCCTTTTCACTTTTCTTAGTTAGTTTTTTGAGGATAAAAAAAATAATAATTTCTGCGGAGGCAATCAATAAAAAATGTAGGGAATTAAAAGAGTACATTCCTATCAGCCAGAAATAAAATGCCGCGCCAAAGCAACATATTGCCGCTGTTAGCGGTATTCCCCATTTTAATATTTCAAGCAACACATATGCCTTGTGGACAGTTGGGTTTGATATTACCGGGTCCGGTTTAATTTTTTTAAGCAAATAGATGCTTTCAACCACATCACATAGCAACGGTATAATTTGTATCCATGCAAGCATTGCAAATAAGCCGTGACCGAAATAGGTCATTTTGTAAGACACCTTCATGCATGCGATAAAAATTGATCCATAAGCAAACGGTATAAAAAGGAAATGGAAGTATAGCTGCGTTTTTAATGCCCATAAAGATTTTTTTGAAATTTCTACGGGCAGTTTGAAAATGCCTTTTATAAATGTTGCCAGTTCCTGCGGCGAAGCGGGAAATTCAAGATCAAGCATGCTAAATTTCCGGATCACCACATGCATCGTGTAGAAGTTGGTGCTCAGCAAGCTCATTATTAAACTGCAAATAAGCGCTATGCCAAAAATCACGCAAAAATATATCCAACTGATGTCGACATAAAAAGTCATATCTAATTTATTATATACTATTTATTAATTGGCGTCACATTCATTTTTTCGTTTAATTTAACTTGCATGGTCACCCTCTCATTTTTATAAGCTTCCCAATCAAACCCAATTAGAAAATCCGTAGCTGCTTTTGCTCCAAGAATAAACATATCAATCTTATCCTTGTCTTGTAAAAAGAAATTAAGCCAATTATAACCTGCAAGTGGAATTTTCCCTATTCCTTTTTCATACACTTTATTCTTGAGCAAAAAATCTTTATCATAGTAAAAACGAATGGTATTGAACATTCTGCCAAAGTAACCAACGAGGCTCCAGTTGGTGGCATTTTTTTCATCATCGGAAGTTTTATTATCGTCAAGGTCAATACCAAACGATGGCAATCGTGGAATTAAAATCTTTGGGTTATAAAAGATATTTATGGGGAAATTAGAAAGCATACCTCCATCAACAAACCGGGCCGTAGATGGAGGATCTGGCTCATCCATAATATTCAGCCACGCTTGCTTAATTTCTTCTGATTTACATGGAATATCATTGATCATATATGACTCAAAAAATACTGGTATGGACATGGACGCTCTTATAAAGCCGGCGGGCTGGAGGTTGTCAATGTTAGCTTTTTCCCTGAAGAGATTACACATCGCCGGGAATTGAATTTTATTCTTGGTAACCAATTCGGAAGCAATAAAAGTTACATCCCCAAAGAGGCTTGCTATACCTTCCGGGTTGTCGACTCTTAACTTTAAGGAAGGAAGCGTCGTCGCCTTTAGATTAAGATCGGAAACAGTGTTTACATCATTTGACACAAGTTGGTCTTTGATCCAGGAATAAAAAAAATTTCCAGGATTGATACCATACCCGGTATTTTTTAACCGGCGAAGAAGACGGTTTGTGTAAAAAATAACCATACCTATCAATAAAAAATAAAAGCCCGTGAGAACAAAAAATAATTTTGTGAAGATTGATAAAATTGAATACTTATTTTGAAGGCCGAGAAAAAAAAAGTCACCGCAAACTAAAAAACAGGCGATAACGATTAAAGAAATCACATAATTTTTTGCCTTGATTTTAAAATCCTTATTTGTAATAAATTTTTTTATAATCCATCTTGCAGCTGGATGTCCATCCACCAAATTAAAAAAATCAAGATCACAAATAGCTTTTAAAATATCGATCGACTTGGCGTCTTCCTTTTTACCGATAACCGTCATCAATGCGGTATTAATTGCTCCGGCACTTGTTCCTGCCAGCCTGAGGAAGCGAATACCCATGAGTTCTAAAATATAAGTGTATCCCACAAGTGCAACACCTAATACGCCACCGCCTTTTTGAACCAGGTTTACATATTGATTTCCATTTTCATCCAACACATCAGAAACTATAAAGGGAACTGACCCTTTCGGGAAAGCAGCATCTAACCGGGTTACGCATTTTACAACTTCGGGATGATTCGTAAAATCGTTTGTGACCAAACCTTTTTTTGTGGGATTAATTTCGGCAACTTGCTGGGCCATTATATATTTTTAATTGGGTTCCTAAAAATAGATGTTAGTTGCTGAATAATCAATAGCTTATTACTATGAATTATTTTAATTGTCCAGAAAACAAAGTTTGAATTAAGAAATTATTCCTAGACTTTTAGATCAAAAATTAAAGCGAATGAAAAACAAAAAGACTGTGTAAAAAAAAGATTTTTTTCCAAACCCTTGCAAAATTCAGGTATGCATTATATATTTACGCCCGATTACCTCACAACCCCTAATTGCCCCATCCTAAGAATTCCCATTTATATTCCTTGAATCAATATTGATAATTAAATTATCTAATTGATTGTTCAAATCCTCTGGATGCTGGTTTCATAACCAACATAATCCTCATTTATCTTAAGTTTTACGATCCTTTGAATTACGCGAAGCATTTTTACTTGCGTAAATCTTTCTAAAATATTGTTCCATGAAATGGGAACAGAACAACAATCCTAAGTAATCCCACGCTTATTTTTTTCAACTCTAAAACACAAAAAATGAAAAATTTTTTACTTAGCAGCGGATTTCTCTTCTTATCATTAGCTGGCATTTCCCAGACGTCATGCCCAACTCAATTTTTAAGAACTAACGGTAACAACGGCGGGTGTGCTTCTCACATTAAACTGTACTTTGCTTCCTGCCCATCTTCAATACCATCATTGGATTCAATCAAGATCAACGGCGTATTGGAACCACAAAAATTTACGATAATTGGGAAGACTTGCAATGGCGGAAACACCTACATTGATTATTGCATAAGTGATGCGAATTTGCCACCGGCTGCTCACATTACAGTCTATCTTACTTACGCTGATGGCTCAACAGGCGGTTTTAGCGGAAGCACAATTTGTAACGTGCCTTCCTCTGGTCCATCTAGTGGCTCATTGCCGGTTGTTCTTTCATCTTTTGGAGTTCAGCGTTCTGCCAACAGCGTGAATGCAAGCTGGCAAACACAACAGGAAAACAATACCTCGAGGTTTGAAATTGAAAGGGCTTATGACAACACTACATTTGAGAAAATTGGAACTGTATCGGCCGCTGGTATCTCAACGAGTATTAAAAGTTATACTTTCAGTGATAACGCTAATATTAGTAAGGCAGAAAGTTTTTACCGCATTAAAATGATTGATAAAGATGGCGCTTTTACTTACACACCAACAAAATCAGTAAAAGGCTCTACTGCAAAAAGTGACTTTGTAATTTTCCCAAATCCTAACCATGGCAATGCAAAAATTACAATAAGCGAAGTAACGGAACCAACTGAAGTACAAGTGTTGGATGTGTCAGGGAGAATGGTGAAATCTGTTTTATTAAATAACACAAATACTACGGAAATCACAAATCTTCAAACCGGAAGTTATTTTGTTCGGGTAATCGGAAAAATCTCGGGTGAGTCAAGTGTTAAGAAATTATCTGTATTGAATTAACAAAAATAAACCTAGCAAAAAGACCGTCTCAATTAATGAGACGGTCTTTTTCTGTGTGACCATTTATGAACGAATCTTTTTTCTGTAAGTAGAATCAACCAGACTAAATCGACCTACTATAAAATGCTAAACACAGTTGGAAAAAGGGTGGTTTGAAATCAACTCTATTTACAAATAATAGCAGTTTATGAGTTGATATAACTATCAAGATGCCTTATCGTTTGTTGCTGTTTTAAAATAGTCTCCTTTACAACATCGGTAATAGAAATGATGCCCTCGAGGTTGTTATTTTTAAAAACAGGGAGATATCGAATGTTACTGTCGGTCATCAGTTCCATACAATGCTCGATGGTATCATCCGGTTTTATATGGGGAAGATCTGACGACATGATTTCAGAAACCCGGGTATCTGTGGAATTCTTTCCTTTTAAAATTACTTTTCGGGAATAATCGCGCTCCGTAACCAGTCCCATATATTCTTCACCTTTCATTACCAGAACTGAACCGATGTTGTTATCGGCCATTACCTTTAATGCATTGATTACCGTCGTGTCAGGTAATACGGAAATAGCTTTATGTCCTTTTCGAGAAAGGATGTCTTTAACATGATTCATAAATAAAAGTTTATTGGTAAATTACGAAAAGAAAGCCAAAGTCAAAATAATAAACGTAGTAAACTTTTAAATGCGAGATAGCCCCTGCCGGGTTTTTTACTTGAAAATCGATTTATTCTTAAATTAAATCCTGTTAAAAGCCAAATTTTAATTTTACGGGCCGATAATCAGGCTAATAATTTGAATTATTAAAATAATTGCCTTACCTTTATTCCAATACAATTCGACTCCCCCTGTTAAACTAATCTTCCGAATACCTAGGAATTCCTGCTTTTTTAATTATTTTTTTTAAATTTTAAATTGTAGGTTATGAAAAAAATTTACTCAACTGAACTCACAGACACATTAGTTGCCATTGGAATTATTGCCGGATTTTACGGTCTCATGGCAATTGTAGCCCTTGTAACAGGACTATAGTCTAAAAATCTTTAACTAGCCTTCCCTATTATTATTTTTGGGGAAGGTTTTTTTGTTGCCTTACGGTCCGGTTTGTAATCCGAAATGGCCTACAAGATGTCTAGTCTTCTTTCACTGCTAAAAGTTGTACTTTTTCAATCACCGGGGGTTTTGAAAGTAAGTCGTTAGCATGTTCCATAAGAGCGGCAGCAATTTTACCATTTAAATGAGCTTCGCGGCCTTCCTCGTTTTTAAACGTGTCAAATATTCCAAAAGTGGATGGGCCAATTTTTAAAGCAAACCATTCAACAGTATCTTCTTCATCTTGGGCCATAACAAGTGCGCTTTTTAAGAAGTTTTCTACAGTGTCTTCCTTTCCGGGCTTTGCTTCCAGGCGGGCAAGCAGGGCGTATTTAACCATAATTTTATAATTTAGATGATCAACAAAAATATTTGAGTAAAGTTCGGTAACCGAACAATCAATTTTAGATTACAAAAATAGCACCAGATAATCCAGGTTGCATGAATGCATTTTACCTGGCAGTTTGCGACTTACATCCCCGGCTAAACCTTAATTGAATTATTACTTCGTCTACCTAAACTCAAAACTGTTGTTACTTGTGTCGGCATCAACATAAATATCTGTAACCAATTGCGCTGATTGTAAATCCTTTTTGCTACTAACAGTTACGTCTACCTGCTTTTGGCCGGTTGCCCAAATTGCGAGAGATTTATGAATGATTTGCGTGCTTCCATCTTTATAATTCAATTGAATATCCATGGGGATAGGAAATCCTCCAATGTTATTAATTACAAGGTGGTAATTATCTTTTGTATGGCGAACGTTATCAATCGAAACATCAATATAATTATTGCTGAAGAACCAGGCGTTCCAAAACCAGTTTAAATTTTGACCTGAAATATTATTAAATGAGTAAAAAAAGTCCCATGGAACCGGATGTTTACCATGCCACTGATCCATAAATCCGTGAAGGCATTTTCTAAACATATCATCGCCTAATAAATCTTTTAGTGCTAAGTATGCCAGGGAAGGCTTGCCATATTCATTGTTTCCAAGGGCCCTGCCGGAAAGATTTTCACCAGTTGTTATTATGGGCAGATCTTCATCCGCATTGTCATCATGAATCCACCCGTTTATTCTAAATTTTTTGTAAAACATGTCAGCGGAGTCTTTTGACATGAGAGAACGGTTATACAATAATTCAAAGGTGGTAGCCCAACCTTCGTCCATAAAGCCATAACGCGTTTCATTTATACCCATATAAAAAGGAAACCATGTATGAGAAATTTCATGCTCTTCGACAAATCTAGAGAAAGTAAAATCTGAATAAGTTTCATCGTTGGCCATCATTGCATATTCCATTCCTGCATAACCCTCGAAAACGGTCATTTTTGGAAAGGGATATGCAACACCAGGCCATTTTGTAGATAAAAAGCTTAGAGCGCTCTGTCCAAATTCAACGGCATGATGAAAATCTTTTGCGGTGTCATTAAACGCTGCTTGTATGCTGGAACGACGATTTGATTTTTCGTCGACAATCACGCTTGATGCATCCCATACATAGTGATCGCTTAATGCCAGTGCTACGTCAGAAATATTACTATAAGAAAATTTCCAACTATTGATCTGCTTTTGCTGAGTTATATTGCCTTTCGAAAGATCAGCTGAAGTAACAATGTTAATCAGCTTGTCAGTAGATAACGATTCCTCAATTCGTTTTGCAAAATCGGGCTGTAATACTTCGCCTGGATTTTGAAAATTTCCTGTTGCCCAAACCAGGTAATTTTTTGGAACGTTTACCGTAAGAGTATAATCATTAAAATCGTTATAGAATTCCTGCGCACCATTATGTTCAATATCATCCCAACCTGCAATGTCGTCATACACGGCTACACGTGGATAGAAATAGGCAAGATAATAAGTGGTAGAATCGATCATTCCTTCTCTCCCACTTTTGAGCGATATTTCGTAGTGCCACGCAAAGTTCAGCTTAACAGAATCATGCGGCATCATCGGCTTTGTCAAACGAATGAATTGAACTGTCCCGGAATTCTTCTGCCCCCAATCTTTTGATTCACCATTTTCAGTATATGAATCTACGTGTACGCCATCCGTTAGAAAATCGTCGGGCGCATCGCCAAATCTCGTAACACCGGGCTTATGTATATTTTGTATAAACTTAAATATAAGTTCCTTCAAAGTGTCCGGGCTATTGTTAATATAGGAAATTTCTTCGGTGCCTTTAATGTTACGATCCGGTGGTAATGCCGTTATAATGATATTATACCTTCCAGTATTTTGCTAATAATTTTTTCCCGGCCAGCCGTCATTTGATCTTGTTTGGTCTTTATAGGCTTGCTTCAAGTCACGCGGCCAATATAAATTTTGCGATTTAGAAAAGGTTCCTAAACACAAAAGCAGCAATAAAAAAAATATTTGTTTCATAGTTATAATTTGGAGCGTTCGAAAGTAATCAGAAAGGATTAGGTCTAAAAGTATTTTATGATAAATGGCAAACATCGAACGTAAATAAAAATGATCTTCTTGTGACCTTCTATATTTTAAAAAGTTGGCTTGATTTCAATGTAATTTTAATATGATGTAATTTCATCTCAAAAACGATATGGAGCATACTAAAGAATTTGATGATCTTAATAAAAAATCCCTCGAAAAAATTGATGAATATTTAAAGGCTAAAACTAACCTCGGCGAAGAACATCATGAAAAGCTTAAGGATGCAAAAGAGAAATGGCAGAGTTCCTGGACCGATCTTATGCAGGTGCTTATGTACCTGGAAACGATAGAAATTTAATTTTAAGAAATTCTTTTTAAAATATCACATCCATATTACATTTATGTTTTTTATTTATCCCATTCAACATCTTACCGGAAAATGTTAAACATCTTTTCGGATTTTTTCATTAGAATAAAAACTTTCAATGCAAGACCAGGCTGGTATTTCAATATTAAGTGTAGAAGGGCTTAATGTTTTTTATGGATCTTTTCATGCGGTTCGCGATGTCGCTTTTAATGTAAAATCTGGTGAGATTTTTGGCCTGCTTGGCCCAAATGGAGCTGGCAAAACAAGTACATTAAGTTCTATTGAAGGATTATTAAGACCAAAATCCGGGCAAATACTTGTTGCCGGGTTTAATATAGGCGAACAGCCCCTTCGTGCAAGGGCAAATATGGGCGTACAATTGCAAGCTACCAGCTTTCAACCTGAATTGACTATCACAGAAATAATAAAACTGTATGCAGGCATTTATGGTGTAAAGCTAACCCCTGAAAAATTAGGATCTATTTTACAAGAAATAAAGTTGGCGGATTCTGCGACAAAGAAATTCGGCCAGCTATCCGGTGGTCAGCAACAAAGAGTTTCGTTAGTTATTTCAACCATCCATGATCCGGTGTTGGTGCTTCTTGATGAGCCAACGACCGGCCTTGATCCTCAGTCGCGCCGTCAACTTTGGGACCGGTTTGAAGAAATAAGGGCAAAGGGGCACGGAGTTTTACTTACCACACACTCAATGGAAGAAGCGGAAGCCGTTTGCGACCGGATCGCAATAATTGATCATGGCCGCGTGATTGCGATAGATACTCCGCAGGCGTTAATTGACAAGCATAGGAACAATCCCGATGTTATCGGCGCATCAAGAAAAGGAAAAATCACACTTGAGGATGTCTTTATAGGATTGACCGGCAAAACTGTTCGCGCATAAAATATTTTAAATGCAAACTACTATCCCAAAACCTGCTGATGCTTTGCGTTCGCTGGTGCGTGCTGATTTTACGACGCAATGGCGCAATCGCCGATCCGTAATTTTATCGCTGCTCGTTCCGGTAATAATTTTGACCTCATGGAAAGGGCTCGTACCTGTTTTTGGCGGTGCATTTGTTCTTTCTATTTCAATGACTATCGGACTTACTTCAATAGGTTTGATGGCATTTGCGACTTCGATTGCGCGTGACCGTGATAAAGGCGTTTTTCAGCGATTAAGAGTAACTCCTGTCCCTTCATTTTTTATTATGCTGAGCCGGCTGATGGTGCAGCTCGTAATGATAATTTTATTGACAACTTTCGTTTTTATCATTGGCAGCAATTACGATAAGATCACGTTATCTCCCGCCGGGTATGCGCTTACTTTCATCACCGCTTTTCTTGGAGGCGCACTTTACCTGGGGCTTGGCCAAATGATTGTAGGGCTTGTAAAAAGTGCGGAAACAGTAAACTCCACTACACGTCTTGTTTACATTGCTTTTATAACGCTTGGCATGTTTGGAGAGTTAAGTTCATCTATGAAAGAATTTAAAGCGATTGTACACTGGTCGCCATTTGGCACTGTTAAAACAATTCTTGCTTCCAGTATGCAACCTTCTACGTGGAATTCTGAAAGCTCAATCGCTCTATTAATTACAGTAATCTATGCAGCCATTTTTTCCTTTCTTGGCATTAAATGGTTTAAGTGGAATGCTGCTGAAACATAGAAGAAAAATTCAATTCACAACAATATTATCCGTAGAGCAAATCTTTTTTGCTTCCGTACATGAAACGTAAAAAAAATTAAAATATCTTTTGTATTATTGAATAATTTTAAATTGCTTTATAATATATATTTAAATTTGAAACAGCGATTTGCTTGTTCTATAAAATCCTAATCAATGGCCACGACTATAGCTACCTCCGCTTCCCACCAAAGAAATGTTGCTTTGGATGTATTGCGCGGTATGACGATTTGTTTTATGATCATCGTAAATACTCCGGGTAATTCTGCTACTACTTTTTCACCATTAGATCATGCAAAATGGTTTGGCTTCACGCCAACAGATCTTGTGTTTCCATCGTTCTTATTTGCTGTAGGAAACGCCATGAGCTTTGTAATGAACAAATGGGAAAAAATGCCGCAGGGTGAAGTTGTTTGGAAGATACTAAAACGGACCGCACTTATTTTTTTATTAGGTTATTTAATGTATTGGTTTCCTTTTTTTCGTTTTGATAAGAACCATCACATCATTGGGGCACCGATAAGTGAAACACGTATTATGGGCGTGTTGCAGCGGATTGCATTGTGTTACGGCATAGCGGCTCTTATGATTTATTATTTTAAAATACGCGCATCAGTAATCATTTGTGTATCGATACTTTTTTTATATTGGATCATACTTTATTCTTTTGGCGATCCAACAGATCCGTTAAGCATGCAAGGCAATGCAGGATTTGCTTTAGATAAGTGGCTGATGGGTGAACACCATATGTATCACGGTGAAGGCGTTGCTTTTGATCCTGAAGGATGGCTAAGTACCTTACCGGCAATTGGCAATGTTGTGGGTGGATACGTGGTGGGAAAATGGGTTCAGCATAAGGGCAGTTCGTATGAAGTTGTTACCAAATTATTGATGGCAGGTTTTGGCTTATTGGTGTGTGGCTATTTCTGGGATTTACTATTTCCAATAAGTAAAAAATTATGGACGAGCAGCTTTGTAGTTTACACCGTGGGCCTGGACTGTATTATACTTGCTGTACTGATGTACATCATCCAGATTGAGGACAAAGTAAAATGGACGGGGTTTTTCCAGGTGTTCGGAAAAAATCCTTTATTCATTTACCTTCTTTCTGAACTTGGAGTTACTATTCTTTTTATGATACCAGTTGGCAATTCAAATTTATTCCGATGGACCTTCCAAACTATATTTAGCCATGCTGGTGGTTATCTTGGTTCCCTATTATTTGCAATTAGTTATATGCTGTTTTGCTGGTGTGTGGGCTACTGGCTTGATAAGCGCCATATTTACGTCAGGGTGTAATTCGTTGACCTAGTAATCAGACTTTAATAATCACCCTGGATTATTATACCTTTTATAAACGCTTGACTTTTTTTCGGCATTAATCTGTCTGGTTAACTTATCAGTAATTTTTTCTCAAACCTTTTTATAAGAGATATTTGCACTTCATTTATTTGTTTATTTAAAAATATTTATGCGTATTGTAATTAATGGAATGGGGCGCATAGGCCGCCTCTTGTTTAGAAGAATAATAGAGAATGATGAATTTGAATTAGTAGCGGTAAATGATACAATGCCGTCGGATAATCTTGCGTACCTGCTTAAGTACGATTCCATTTATGGCACTTTTTCACAAGAGATTTTAATGAAAGACAATTTTTTTTTAACTAATGAAAAGAAGGTTACTGTTTTTAGAAATGAAGATCCATCTATGCTTCCGTGGAAAGAATTAGATATTGATGTTGTGCTTGAATGTACCGGGAGTTTCTCCTCGCTTGCCGGCGCAAACAAACACATAACGGCGGGTGCTAAAAAGGTTTTGTTGTCAACCACCGGCGCTGATGATGTTCCATTGTTGATTTATGGATTTAACCAAACCAGGTTGACGCCGGAAATGAATGTCATTTCCCCTGGAGGCTGCATGACGAATTGCTCTATTCACGTGCTTTATATTTTAAATTCAATAAGTATTAAAACTGCGCACGTAAATTTTATTCATTCCTACACGTCCCGCCAGGAATTGGTTGATTCTCCGAATAAGAATTTCCGGCGGGGAAGAGCATCCGCCGAATCGATAATACCTGTTGAAATAGACTTAAAAAAGTCTTTAGAACGACTCATGCCAGCTATGCAGAATAAAATTGCGGCAACGTCGGTAAGAGTTCCGGTTGCTAACGGAGCCTTAGCCACCTTTACCATACAGCTCAATGATGAGGTAGGTGCAGACCAAACTAATATGCTTTTTAAAAAAGCCGCCAAAAACGACTATAAAGGAATAATAGATTATACGGATGACCCGATTGTATCACTGGATATAAAGGGAAACACACATTCATGCATTATTGACGGAACGCTGACTTCAGTTGTAGGGAATCATCTCCAGGTCGTGGCCTGGTTTGATAATGAATATGGTTTTACAAGCAGAATGCTTGATTGGCTGCAGTTATTAAAAAAGGTAAATGTTTCTAAAAAGACTAGCGACACTATTAGAAATGCTAAGTGATATTCATGCCCGAACTACCATAAATGATACCAGGAACAACGGTAACGTTTTTTAAGTTTTTATTTTTGTAAAGGGACGGTATAATTTGTCGCTAAATAAAAAATAAATTGAATAAATTATTTCCGGGTTCAATTTTCATTTCTCGGTGAATTGATCCATAATCCTCATTATTTCTGCACCGTCCGCGGCGCTGCATGGATTAGCTGCCTCACCTAAAAAGTATTCAACTACTTTGTTAATCATCGGTTCCTGCACATGTTTCAACCGATCAAATAAAATGATTTCGGTTTTACCTTTTTTTGTCACAAAAAATTTTTCCTGGTCAAAAACACTAAACTTAATGCTTCCTTCAGACCCGATAATTTCACAGGTATCTTTTTCACTTTGCCGGTGAACATTAAAGCACCAAAGCCCATTAAATATTATTCCATTTTGAAACAAAATATTACCAGCCACAACGTCATCGGCATTGTAAACCCTCGCCTGGTTTGTTGCAACTCCGCTGGCCTTCGATACTTTTCCAAAAAAGTAAAACATAAGATCCAGCGGATGCGGCGCTAAATCATGAAACAATCCACCACCCGCAACTGAAGTATCGACTCTCCATTTAAAGCCGGGCAGTTTTAATTCCTGTGAAGACAATTGCTTCTTATAATATTCGAGTTGTACAATTCTTGCTTCACCAATAACTTTATCATCCAATAACTGTTTTATTTTCTTAAAATAAGGTTGCTCCCTTCTATAATGGGCTATTGACAATTTTACCTTTTTTTCACCAGCAGCCCTTGCCATCCTCTCTGCTGACGGAAAGTTTACTGCCATCGGCTTTTCGAGGTATACCGGTTTGCCGGCATTTAATGCAGCCAGTGTATATTCTTCATGAGAAGATGGTGGGGTTGCGATATAGATCGCGTTTACATCAGGATCATTGATCAGCTTAAGCCCATTATCATACCATTTCGGAACGTTATGGCGCATTGCGAAATCCTTAGCTTTTTTTCCGTTCCTCCGCATAACCGCAATGAGAGAGGAATTTTTTACATTATTAAATGCCGGACCACTTTTTAGTTCAGCCACATCACCGCATCCAATAATACCCCAATTGATTTTTTCCATGCAAAATTTATTATGAATTTATTCGGTCACGTGTTAGCAGATCGAAATATAGACAAAGATAATTTCAACTTAAAGGTTTGCAACATGTTTTTAAAAATCTTTTGTTGCAAGACTTTATTTTTTATTTTCTTTACAATTCATTCATATTTGAGAAATTATTTCTATGGCACTATTTAGCGAAAACCATCAACCGTTTTATTTTAAAACTACTATAATACTTGTCGGGATTATTGCGGTTGGTTTCATAGGCATACTAGGAAAGGAGGTACTTTGCCCTCTTGTATTTGGATTATTATTTTCTATCCTTCTTTTGCCTGTGGCCAATTACCTGGAAAAAAAAATCAGGTTGCACAGAAGTGCAGCATCAGCGTTATCGGTGTTAATAATGTTATTGGCTATTGCCGCAGTACTTTATCTTGTCGGCTCGCAAGTTTCAAATATTTCCCATGACCTTCCTATTTTGAAAGAGCAGGTTATCACTTCCCTTCACAACTTCCAGCAATGGGTATCAACCAAATTTCACGTAGATGTGGAGAAGCAAATGGCCTACGTTAATTCTGCTGCTTCAAAAATAGAGACTGCAACACCAAAAGCAATCGGTGCAACAGTTCTATCACTGTCGTCCGTTTTACTTTTTCTGGTCTTTATTATTTTTGATACCTTTTTTTTATTGTTTTACAGAAGAATGCTTTTAAAATTTTTGGTAGATATTTTCAAAGAAAAAAATGCAACGATAGTTTATGATATTGTGGAGAAAGTTCAGAATATAATCAGGAAATATATTATCGGGCTGCTACTCGAAATGGCTACAGTCGCTATAGTTTGTTGTGGCGTTTTTCTTCTATTGGGAATTAAATATGCAATACTACTTGGCCTTATCACCGCCCTGTTTAATATAATTCCGTACATAGGAATTTTTACGGCACTTCTCTTAAATGTAATCATCACGTTTGCAACATCTGCAATAGCAACCAAAGTTTTATTGGTGGTAGTAACGGTAGTTTCAATGCACCTAATTGATAGTAATATCCTGCTGCCATTGATCGTAGGATCGAAAGTTAAAATCAACGCGTTTATTACTTTATTAGGTGTTGTTATTGGTGAAATGATTTGGGGAATACCTGGCATGTTTTTGTCAATCCCGGTTATCGCTATCCTAAAAATTATATTTGACCGTGTTGAAAAATTAAACGCCTGGGGACATTTATTAGGTGACGATAAAAAAGAAAAAAGTGGTTTGAAATTTAAAATTCCGAAGAGAAAAATAAAATATACCTTGAAGGAGTAAGGAAAACTCTAAAAAAAGATTCCTGAAAGTAGAATGGCTTTTACATTCCTAATTGACTGACAAGCAACTTATTTCGTTTTATAAATTGATTCCAAAAATTATTCTTTTGCTTTAATTAACAATGTGTAATTTAATTGGTATGATTTTGGACGATTTTGTATCTTCTTTTTTATTTATAAATTAGGTAACAAAAAAATCAAAAAAATTACGATGAAAAAATTATTAACTGCCCTTTTTAGTATTGGTTTATCCTGCGGAGTTTTTGCACAAGCTCCAGGTAAACCGGCCACTTCTAAAACTTATGAGAACCAGAATATATTAACCCAAAATGGCGTTGCCATGAAGAGCGGAAAAGTAGTTATGATGAAAAACGGTCAGTCCGGTTCTATTTTGACGAAAGAAATTAAGATGGCAAACGGTACGATTATAACACCAGAGGGACTTGCTACAAAAAGCGACGGATCAACTACCGTTTTGAGAGAAGGTGATTATGTTATGATGAGTGGTTCAACAAATAAAAAACTGAACTGGAAAACTACAACAATTTCCCCGGCTACTTTTAAAAAAGATACGCTGAAAAAATAAGTGATTTTAAGAAATGAATGCCGACAATTGTCGGCATTTTTAGTTCAATAAATCTCTAAAATTATTATTTCTCTTTTATTAAAAATAATAACATCCCCTATTTTCTTATTTATTAAAATTTGGGCGAAAGGTGCAAATGGAGATAAACAAAAAACAATTTCGCCTGCCATAGTAATTTTACCAAGGCCTGCTAAAATAAAAAAACAAAATTCGGCACTTCTCACAACACTCCCGGCTTTTAGCACTGAATTGATTTCACTACAACTGATAGAAAGCATTGTAGCCAGCTCTTTTTTATTTGACAGCCATTGTTTTGTATACATTTCTTTTTCAAGATGATTCATGGCACGGCCTGTTTCATATTTGTCGCCTGCACTACTTTTCTCTTCTGCGTTTGCAGCGGACTGCGCATTCTCAATTAAGTTATAAGAACGACTAATGCGTTCTTCAATAACCTCATTACATTTCATTTGTAGCGACTTTTTAAAATTGATTTTCTCTTGTCGGTTCATTTTATTAAGGTAATTTTTTTCTTTCAAGCAACCTGTTGTGATGGAACAATTTCATAAATTTTCATTTGCTTCTAAAATATTTTTATTTTAGTGTTTAATTGATTGAAAAAATGTTAGATCCAAAGTTTACACCTTTTCCTGAAATAGAAACGGAACGGCTTTTATTGAGGCGCATGAAACCAAAAGATGCCAGCGTAATATTAACGCTTCGATCTGACGAGACTGTAATGAAATATATTGACAGGGAAAGAACAAAATCTTTAACTGAAGCAGAACAGTTTCTTGCTAAAATTGACGCCTCTATTGTAAGTAACAATGGAATTATGTGGGGAATTGTATTAAAGAAAGAACCGGAAGAACTTATTGGTAATATTGGTTATTGGCGGTTGATAAAAGAGCATTACCGCGCTGAGGTTGGTTATATGCTTCACCCTGATCATTGGAAAAAAGGCATCATGAAAGAAGCGCTTCTTTCGGTAATCGATTTCGGGTTTGATAAAATGAATCTGCACAGCATTGAAGCAAATATTAATCCTGGCAATGAAGCGTCAGCAAAAATTTTGGAGGCAACAGGATTTATAAAAGAGGCCTATTTTAAGGAAGATTTTTATTTTAATGGTGTTTTTGGAGATACGATTATCTATTCAAGATTAAAATAGAAATGACAAAAAATAAAAAAGGCTGCCGGATAGCAACCTCTTTTATAGTATTATATTCATCATTTATTTTACGGTAAATTCAACTTTTCTATTACCCCATAACAAGGTAACTTTTCCTTCATCACTTATCTTAAATTCCATTTTTTCTGATGGCGAATTCGTGGTTGTATATTTAGTTTTAACACGCAATTGATCATCACCTTCTTTATATTTAAATGCGCCCCATTGCTTCCAGGTTTTATTAAAAATAAGGGTTACATCATCGCCAATAAAAAGCGTAAATAATCCGTATTTACCGGCTGGTAAAGCAGCACCATCAATGGTAACATCTTTATTAGTTTCAAAAACTGTAGCTTCATTTGCTCCTGTGCGCCACACCTCGCCATCCTTAGGCTCAAGATCTTTACCAATGGTCCTGTGTTTTACTGAAGGCTGACTGTAATCAATTGAAAGGGTGGCTCCACTTTCAATTTTTTCGGTAACCTTTGCAGGCGGGCTTGGTCTTTTGCTTTTATCCTCTGCGGCTTGGGCGTGTACATTTACTGTTCCCATCAATCCTGCCGCTATTAAAGCCATTGTTACTAATTTTTTCATTGTTTTTAAATTTAGTGAAAGTGAATTAAATTTTAAGTTTGTTTGAAATATCTATTAAACCGTGCAATGATATTGCCTTTACTGATAACTGGGGCACAACGTTTGAAAATTTATATTTTTATTATATTTCTCGGTACTGCTGAAATAAAAACTTAGAACAAATATTTGTCCTTGCAAACAATTTCATTTTTAGGAAACACAATGAATACCGTTGAGCTATTACAATTGTACTTTTGCAACTATATTAGTTTTAATTCTATGGTGAATTTATTTTTAGGTCTGGGAGGAAATATTGGAAATGTTTCTGACAAATTCAAAATTGCCCTTGAGGAAATAACTAAGAAAATTGGAGTAGTAATTGCTAAATCATCAATCTACAAAACAGAGCCCTGGGGAAATAAAAACCAGGATTTTTTCCTGAATTTGGTTGTGGAGGTTCAAACCGCCTTAGGCGAAGAAGATGTACTGAATAAAACTCTTGAAATCGAAAGGATATTGGGCAGAAACAGGGATAAGGACAACCAATTTGCAGCAAGAACTATTGATATTGATATACTTTTTTATGGTAATGAAATTATTAATCAGCCTGGCCTAGTAATTCCTCATCCACGATTACACTTAAGAAATTTTGTACTAACGCCCTTATATGAAATAGCGCCGGAATTTTGCCACCCTACCTTGAATATAAAAATTAAAGATTTAATCAAAGAAACCCCGGATAAATCGGACGTGAAAATATTTGAAAGAATTTCTATCTAAATGGAAAACTTTTTATTTACCACTTTTTTCCTGGCCTTGTTTGTGGACGCTCTTCTGCCTGGGTGACGATAAGAGGTTTTTTGCCAAGCGATATATCTTTTAGATTTTCAATTGCATTTTTTGCTTCAGTGTCGTTGGGCATTTCCACAAAAGCGAAACCCTTGCTTTTACCAGTAGCTCTATCTATCGCTACCCTTGCGGAAGCTATAGTTCCAAACTTTTCAAATATCTCCTCAAGTTCCGCGTCATCTAAATCATAAGGAAGTCCGGCTACAAAAAGTTTCATAAATTATTTTTTGTAAAAGTACATAACTTATATTGTGATTTACATGAGGATTTTAAATTGCATATCTATAATTTGATCAATACAAGGTTTATATCACGTAATTAGCAATAAATAATTCTTTACAGAACGGCGATAGTTTGCCAGGATCGCAAAGAAAAATTGTACCTTCATTATAAGCTTTAGACAGCTAATTATATTTTTGACGATATTTAAAAGAATTAGTAGTTGAATAAGGTTAAACAATTTAAAAAATAAGTAAGAAAATTTATGAGTAAATCACAGGAGACCTGGAATAAAAAAGAAAGAGAAAAAAAGAAACAAAAAAGCAGAAAAGATAAAGAAGAAAAAAAACAGGAGCGAAAGGAGAACGCAAAAGAGAACAAGAGTTTTGACGATATGCTGGCTTACATTGATGAAAATGGTAATCTATCATCAACCCCACCTGATCCATCTAAAAAGAAAAGAGTAAAATTAGAAGATATTCAAATAAGCATTCCAAAACAAGGCGCCGTTGATCCCGCAGATGCAATAAGGAAGGGAACAGTTACCTTTTTTAACGAAGCAAAAGGTTATGGTTTTATAAAAGATCAGGAAACACAGGAGAGCATCTTCGTTCATGCCAATGGTTTATTAAACCAGGTAAAAGAAAATAGTAAAGTAACTTTTGAAGTTGAAATGGGACCAAAAGGCCCGGGAGCAGTAAGGGTTAAGCTGACCAGCTAATTATTTTTCAAAAAAAGAAATATTGATATTGGGATATATGATTTCGCTAAAAATCGTTGCATGTTTTAATGTTTTCAGCACATGTACCCTTAATTAAACCCGTTTAAATACTGAAGTAAATTTTTCAAATTGTTGAGGTTATTAAAATTTACAGAATGATCCTGCAAATAATTCTTTAACTCGCTCTTGAGTAAAGGAAATAAATCGTAGAAACTTTTTTTGGAAGTAGCGTAAACTTTCATTGATCTATCCAGCAGGAAATATTCGTTGATAAACTTAAATTGTGCGCTCTTATCCATCACTTCTTCCCTGCCTGTTTCCGGCTCAACGCTGAAAGGCAACCTGGAACCATCCGTAATAATTATGGGGCCATTGTTATCGGCTGTTTTTTCGTTTTTAATATACCTGATTAACTGATGTGTGTAAATATTAGCGCCGGGGAAATGCGTAATTTTTTCAAGCGCAATATTATTTGACATTTGAAAAGTGTCAGTTCCAATTATTAATTTATCAATTGCCTCGCTATCAACGGGAGCGGTTTTGCCTTGCCTGGTAATATATAAAAACTGGCCAAGTACCCGGTTGTAATTGAGCTTTGCCGGAGCACTCAAACTGTCCTTTGAAATTATTTCCCCTGGCATGAAATTTTGATATTTAAAAACTGAGACTGCCAGACGTGCAAGGTTTTCATTTTGAGATCTTTCATTTACGTTCTTATCATTTTGAGCCAAGGTTGAACTGGTGCCGGCAATGAAAATTAAATTTATCAGGAATGTTTTAAACATTGAGTTAAAAAATGAAACTGAATTTAAGACTATTTACGTTCACGTTTGAATTTAGATTCCGTTGGGGGAAATCATCTTCGCATGGAGTGCTCTTGTGGTATATAAAAAAAACTTCCGCAGGTAAGAGCGGAAGCTTTTAAGATTTTTTGGAATAATTTTTATCCCGGGGTTTTGTGGTTTTTTAAAGGATGAAATCGGATCGCCTTTTTTAAGGGTAAGTTTTCATGGGGATATTAAGTTTTAAAACAGGTGTTGAAATTTAAAAAAAAGAAGTTGACTGATATCGGATTTTTTTTGGTTTTTCCTGGATTGGGAAACGGTACTTTTCAATGGATTTGGATTCTTGATTAATGTCTGTTGAACATCAATCAACTTCTGATACAAAGATAAATTTGCATAGTTACCTGCACAAGAGAAGAACTGCTTAATTACACCAATATAATATTTACGGCTTTGTAGGTAAATCACCGATTGTTCATTCGCGTATATACACGTGCTTTTAAAAAAACTGATTTTTATATTTAACTTTTTTATTGAAAATGAACAAGCTCCTGCAATAAATGCAGAAGCTTGTTGAAGGTAAATCATTAAAAATTTAAACCTGGGGCTGGGTGGATTTTTCAGGTTAAATTAATACTTTCAAAACGCGATTTTCTATACTACGGAACAGTGCTTGATAGGATTGAACAAAAAAGAGAAGCTGATTGATACCGGATTTTTTGATTTTACTGGATATTGAAACGGTTCTTTTCGATGGATTTGATTTTTGATTAATGCTTATGGAACATCAATCAACTTCTGAGGCAAAGATATACTTGAGAAAGCTGCTGGCAAGAGGAGTATTGCTTAATTTTAACGCTGCTATATTTACTACTGCTTAAGTACTTTAACTAATTAAAGAAAAAGTATTTTTACTTCAGTAATATTCTTATAGACGCAACCTATGCGCAAAAAAAAACTTCTGCGTTTTAAGTGCAGAAGCCTTTTGAAGATAAACTTCAGTAAAAATTTAATCCTGGGTTCATAGTTTTTCCTGGATAAGGATACCGGTTTAACGGCAGGTTTTCATTGGGATAAAATTAGTTATTAAAAGGTATTGAATTAAAAAATAAGAAGTTGACTGATATTGGATTTGGTTTGGTTTTTCCTGGATTGGGAAACGGTTCTTTTCAATGGATTTGGATTCTTGATTAATGTTTGTTGAACACCAATCAACTTCTGGAACAAAGATATTGCCATCTCACCTCAAACACAAGAGCACTACTGCCCTTTTTACCTGGCAAGTATTTACTGAAACCATCGTAAATTTACCCACTGAAAAAATCGTATAATTACCCTTACTAACGATCAGCCGTAAATGAAATGATTTTTTTAGTTGGACCAGTGTTTTTTATAAATTTATTTTTATTTCAATTTTTCAAAAAAAAACCTCCGTCTAATGCAGACGGAGGCGGACATTTTGATTAGGTACAAGATTACCTTTCTAAAAGCTTATACATTTCATCAAGTTTCGGCGAAAGTATAATTTCGGTTCTTCGGTTTTTTGCCCTGCCATCGGCGGTTTCATTACTTTCAATAGGATCATAATAACTATGTCCTGACGCTATAACCCTGATAGGATCGACCTTATAATTATTTACGAGAATACGAACTATAGCGTTTGCGCGCGCTGTACTTAAGTCCCAGTTATCTTTAAAACGTCCACGGATAGGAATACTATCTGTATGACCTTCTATGTTAACTGAGACGTCTGAGTTTAGGTTGAGAACCGCGGCTAGCTTCGAAAGTGCGTCTACGCCCTTAGGATTTACTACCGCACTCCCCGAAGGAAATAATAAATTTTCAGATAGTCTTACATACACTTTGCCATTCTTTTGATAAACTGAAAGATCATTAGAATTGAAGCCCTTCAAAGCTTCAGTCATTTTGTTTTTAAGCTCATCTGACTGTGCCTTTTGCTGCGCAAGAAGTGCCTGCAAATGCTGTAATCTTTCCTGCTGTTGCTGCAGAGTTTCTTTGCTTTGGCTCAATTGGTTTTGTTGATCGGCTGTTTGCTGGCCTAACTGATTATTTTGACTATTTAACGAAGTAATTTTTGCATTCAAATTACTCATCTCTTGCTTCAAGGAAACAATATCTGCTTGTAACCTGTCAACATTATTTGCTAGCCTTGTGCTATCCTCTCGCAATGCTGCAGTTTGAGCTTGCGATTGTGTAAGTAATCTTTTGGCAACACAGCTCGTAAATAGCATTACGATAAAAATTAATGTCAAAAGTTTTTTTATTATACCCATGTCTTTTTAAAAATTTAGTTAAGCATTATCTATCAAAAATGTGACCTAATTTTTTAGGTTAAAAAAAAGGCAGAATAAAAATGCATGGGGATTTATTTGCTTTGATTGGTAATTTATATACCCGTGGGCTTTGATATAAAAAATAACTCAGTATAGAAATATTTATATAAATGGATATATTGACGACGGATAGTGGACAAGAGCATTAATTTCTAATTAACGAGGGCCGCCTTAACGCAGCAGGCGCTTAGGTTGACGGACAACTTGAAAGAGAAAAATATCAAACAATTATATAACGCACGTACGGTTTGTCATTCCAAAAATCTAATTGGCAAAAAAAAATTAATTTTGATGTTCAAACCTGAAATCTGATCGTTTTGTATTTTCTGTTACCATGGAACGGAATACGAATCAAACGCTTACTCTATGAAGTTTTATTTTATTTTGCTACTCTTATACGCGAATATCTCTCAAGCCCAGGAATGGCAAGCGGAATTAATGCCCGGTGTTGCTGGTTATAACGGTGACCTGACCGAGAAAAGAATTTCGCTCAAACAATTGAGGCCGGCCGTTAGTTTTAATTTGAAATATAATTCCGGAGATTTTATTAATGTAAGAGCAGGTTTATCTTATGGAAGAGTAGGAGCAGATGATAAGAACAGTAAAGACCCGGGTTTGCGAAATCGTAACCTCAATTTTAAGACAGACATTATTGAATTGAATGTGATTGCTGAAGTAAATTTATTTGATCCCGAAAATTATACTGCATATCCTTACGCATTTGGTGGAATTGGCGTTTACCATTTCAATCCATTTACTTATGATAACAATAATAAAAAAACCTACTTGCGCCCCTTAAGCACAGAAGGTGAAGGATTAAGCCAGTTTGTTGGCAGGAAGAAATATGCTCTTACACAATTATGCATTCCTGTTGGATTTGGATGGAAATTTACTGTAAAAGAAAAATGGGATATCAGCTATGAAATGGGCGTGCGAATTCTTTTCACGGACTATCTTGACGACGTTAGTAATTCTTACGTTGATTTAGCTGTGCTTGCAGCAGTAAAAGGGCCGAAGAGTGCCGAACTCTCCTACCGTGGCGCCGGCCCAATATTATATGGCCGCAACGTGCGGGGCAATCCTGCAATTAAAGATTTTTATTACTTCAGTGGAATTAAGATCGCCACAAATCTTAAAAATCTTTTTAAAAGAGACCGATAGCTATTTAAAATAATAAGTTCGTCTATCTATCAACGTTATGTTTTTTTAATTAGTTTTTCAAAATAGTAAACTCTACTCTCCTGTTTAGTTGTCTTCCTTCATCCGTTTCATTTGTTGCTACCGGTTTCGTCTCACCGTAACCGTGAGAAGTAATTCTTAATCGGTCTATTCCTTTTGAAATAATATACTCCATTACAGATTTGGCTCTTTCATCACTTAATTTAAAATTATAATCGTCACTTCCGCGGCTGTCCGTATGTGCGCTCATTTCTATTTCAATTGCAGGATTTTCAGAAAGCAGTTTAACCACCCTGTTCAGTTCGATAAAAGATTCAGGGCGAAGATCCCATTTATCAAAATCAAAAAATACATTGTTTAGCCTGATCACCTGCCCAACCTCAATGGGAACGAGGTAAAGATCTTTGTGTATTTCTTTGTAGCCAGCTTTTACTAATGAATCCAGATTTAGATTTTCCGAAATAGCAAAATAGTGTTCAGCTGTAGCTCTTATGCTATAATTTTTATCATACGGCAATACAATTTTAAATGCTCCATCCACCGGGTTCGAAACTGCATTGCCTGCTTCAACGCCATCCGGCAATGTTTCATAAATTAAGGACGCACTTAGGGGCAACTTAGTTTTTGCGTTAAATACGTTGCCACTTACCAGTAAAACAGGATTTGGCTTTTCTTTCTCCAGTAATTTTATTTTCACAATATCCGTGGCTCCATAAGTATCAAGCCCTGTCGTCATATATGCATACTCACCTCCCGCATCCAGGGTAAAAAATGCGTCCCATTCTGGAGTATTTATAGGAGTGCCCAAATTTACCGGATCGCTCCACTTTTGCCATGTTTTATCAAGACGTTGCGATTTCCAAATATCATTATTACCAATGCCACCTGGCCTGTCGCTGCTAAAATAAAGCGTTTCACCATCAGAAGCCATGTAAGGTGTCATTTCATTATAATTAGCAAGATTGATTTTTTTTCCGAGGCTTTTAGGCTCACTCCAACTTCCATCTCGCTGTAAAAAGCAAACGTAAATATCATTTTTATAACTGTCCTTAACTTCTGACATATATAATAATAAAGTTTGGCCGTCATTGGCCATTGTAGCTCCATATTGATTTCCCCGGTCATACTTTTCATAATTTTTTATTTTCAGCATCTCCGGTTTGCTCCAATTGCCATATTTAGTGAGGTAGCACATGCTAACGCCATTTCCAAAATAATCCCCATCGATAAACGCGTTTCTAATAAGAATACGATTGTTATCAGGCGATATCCAAAAAACTGCATTGTACTCCGATGTATTTAACGGAAAGCCAAGGTGCACAGCTTCGCTCCATTTTCCTGTGGTGTCTCTTTCTGAAAACCAAATGTCTTGTGAATTTGGAACTGAATTTACTTTAGTATTATAAGGATGGTTTTGGCGAATAAAAAATAATAAATTTCCATCAGCAGAAACCGTAGGCCTTAGTTCAGCATATTGGGTGTTTATTGATGGGCCAATATTCTCAATTTTAAGAATGGTCCCGGGATTTATAATATTGTCCTTTTGAACCTTCAGCACAACGGATGAATCGCCAAGTGAGGGCTGCGCTATTGAATATTGAAAGCAGCCTGTTATAAGTAGCATTATGAATAGATTCTTCACTATTTTGATTTTATCTAAGAACGTAAATAACCCGCATATAATATATTAAGGCCATGTTTTTTCCTATTGATAAATTATTTCCAGGCAGCACTTAACTGAAAATCAATAAATATTTGAAGAAATTTGAAGAAAATATTTGAATTAAGAATAGATAAACGCGATCAGTTTTATTCGAATTTTATTGCCTTTCAAATACGACAATAAACCTTGCTAAATATTAGAAAACAATTCCTTGTTAATTGTCAAAGCCAACATCTAGCTAAATTCCTTACTCGTTTTCGCAGCTTAACAAGCCACATTTTAATTTATTTGTAAAGGATTTTATTTCATTAAATTTATTTTATTGAAATGATATTTTAAATCAATTGCAACAACTTATTTTTAACGAAAACAAAATTGATATGAACTCGCGCCGCAACTTTATACAAAAACTTACTGCAGCAGGCATCGCTGTTTCCTTTTTAAAAGAAACTGCCTCAGCTAGCAACCTACGTAGAAAAACATCTTATGACGGCTCGGTATTACGTGTAGCCATTATGGGTTTAGGGAGTTATGGAACGCGAGTTGCCGAAGCCATGCAGGCATGCAAAACAGCAAAGCTGGTTGGATTAATAAGTGGTACGCCATCAAAAATTAAAGCGTGGCAGACCAAGTATAATATACCGGAAGCAAACTGTTACAATTACGAAAACTTTGATGAGATAAGGAATAATAAGGATATAGATGCGGTATATGTTATTACGCCTAATGGGCTGCACCACGACCAGGTAATACGCGTGGCAAAGGCCGGTAAGCATGTCATCTGCGAAAAACCTATGGCCTTAAATGCCCGGCAAGGGCAGGAAATGATAGATGCCTGCAAGAAGGAAAATGTAAAATTATTGGTCGGTTACAGAATGCATTTTGAACCAAAAACGCTGGAGATTATTCGTATGAGAAAAGGTGGTGAGTTTGGAAAAATTTTGTTCTTTCAGGGGTTGACTGGTTTTATTATTGGCGATCCTAATCAATGGAGATTAAATAAGAAATTATCGGGTGGTGGTTCAATGATGGATATCGGGATATATGCAGTTAACGGTTCCCGTTATATGATTGGCGAAGAGCCAGTTTGGGTAACTGCAGAAGAAACTAAAAACAATCCGGTAAAGTTTAAAGAAGGCATTGATGAAACGATGCAGTTTCAATTAGGATTTCCAGGGGGCGCTGTGGCTTCGTGCTTATCAACTTATAGTTTAAATAATCTTGATCGTTTTTTTCTTGATGGCAAGGATGGCTTTGCAGAATTAAATCCATCAACGGGATATGGCCCTATTATGGGACGCACAAATAAAGGAGAATTAACTGCGGCTAATGTAACACATCAAACCGTGCAAATGGAGGAAATGTCTGCAATTATTTTACAGGGAAAAATTCCAATAGTGCCTGTTGATGGCGAAGAAGCTTTAAAAGATTTAAAAATTATTGATGCGATATATGAAGCTGCAAAAGATCGTAAAAAAATATCTTTAAAATCGTAGAAATTTTATTGATTGATTTAAAGTTGCTTAAAGAATTGCATTCATTCAGCTTTCCATAATCAAATATGCCGTAAATACATGGCAAGGTAGTTGAACTATAATTTTTCAAACTGCGTGAGAAAAGTTAATGTTAAATCCGCGCAATAAACTTAATGCATTACGAAATGTCGAAATAAAAACAAAATTGAAACAATTGATATTAAATCGACAATTAAAATTTTAATAGAATGGCAAATAAGTTAATGTTCAAAATTTTAATACTTGCGTTTGTAGTTTCCACAGGAGGCTGCATCACTTCGCAAATAACTTCGCAACAACAGGATAGTTACCAGGTTTTTTATGATAACTTAAGTCCTTACGGTGACTGGATTGATAATCCTCAATATGGTTATGTATGGGCACCCAATGTTTCACAAAATTTTACACCCTATAGCTCTAACGGTTATTGGTTATCTACAGAAGATGGATGGACCTGGGTTTCAAATTATTCATGGGGCTGGGCTCCGTTTCATTACGGAAGGTGGTATTATGATTCTTATTATGGATGGTTATGGGTGCCGGGAAATGAATGGAGCCCTGCTTGGGTTGTTTGGAGAAGCTCACCGAATTATTATGGTTGGGCACCAATGGGCCCGGGTATAAGTATGGATTATGGATACAGCAACAATTATCAGGTGCCAGCCAACAACTGGAGATTTGTAAGAGATCAGGATTTTGGAAGAAGAGACATGGACAATTACTATATCAATTCATCCAATAACATCACAATTATTAATAATTCAAGATTCATTAATAATTTTCATGATGATAGAACAAGAAATGTGCGATACAACGGTGGCCCTGATAGAAATGAAGTAGAGAAAAAAGTTGGAAGAACATTTGCGCCACTTCCAGTAAGGGAGGATACCAGGCCCGGCGAAAATATCAGGAGTGATCAATTCCAAATTTACAGGCCACGCATTCAACAAAATAGTGCGTCAGGAACCCGCCCTGTTCCTTCTAGGATAACCAATGTCAGGGATTTGAGACCTGCAAATGAGAGGAATGGTTTATCGCGTCAGCCGGAAGACCAACAACAACAAAATGGACAAATACCAAACAGGCAGCAACCTAATTCAAATGATCAGAATAATCAGCAAAGGCAATACGAGCCGCCTGTTAGGATGCAGCCTAAATTAAATGAGCAGAATAATCAACAAGGAAGGGAACGACCAAAGTTAAATGTGCCCAACAATCCGCAGCAACAAAATGAACAGCGGGTAAGGCAACAACCTAAATTAGATTTACCTAATAATCCACCGCAGCAAAATGAGCAACCTGTGCGGCAACAACCAAGGTTAAATGTTCCTAACAATCCGCAGCAACAAAATGAACAGCCGGTAAGACCTCGAAATGATCAGCAGCAACAGAGAGGTAAGCCTGAAAATCAACAACCAACACCGCCTCAAACCAATACACAGGTTCCTGCAAGGATACAGGAAATGAGGCAGCAACAAAGAGCGAAACAGGAACAGCAACGTTTGCCTGCCAATACAAATCAACAACCGCAGAGACCTCCTGCACCAGTTCAAAATGCTACACCCAACCGACAGCTGCCGGTAAGGCGTGAACAATTAAATAATAATAGAGAACAATCAGACAAATTGAATCAAAGGCAATTAAATAAGGAAGATCCTTCAAAAGAAAAGAAAGAATAAAAGATATTACAAATTTAAAGCCCAATGGCGCATCTTTAAGGTGCGCCATTTTAGTGTTATTATTATAAATCTTATCAGCACGTAAGCGTGTACGTTAGAGCACGCATTCGCTAACGCAATTCTTATGAAATCTAAATTTTCTGCAATTGTTGAATAACGCAACTTTAAAAATTGAATTGTAATTTTGACAAACAACATTTAGCAATATTTAAGTATGGAATCTCCCGAAAAATTAGAGCGAATCATTGACGCTCGCATGAAACTTAAGGCGCGCTTTGAAAAAAAGATCAATGCAACCCCATCTATTTCTGATAATAAGCCACTTGGCAAAGGCAATACCAACCGGCATGGAATGCCCGCGATTCCAATTGGTCAAACAATTACAAAGAAATGGCCCGTACTGGACCTTGGCTTGCAGCCAGACATTCTATTGTCAGATTGGCGATTAATTATTGATGGCGCGGTAGAACATCCAAAAACATTAACATGGGAAGATTTTATGGCCTTACCTCAAACACAGGACGTATCAGATTTTCATTGTGTTACTACCTGGTCCAGATTAAATATTGGATGGAAAGGGGTAAGTATGATTGACATCGCAGCCTTGGTATTACCACTCGAAACTGCAACATACCTCATGTGCTATGGATATGATGATTACACCACCAATTTATCATTAGAAGAGGCATTGAAGCCGGATGTATTATTAGTACATACCGCAGATAAAAAACCGTTGCCAAAAGAACATGGTGGACCAGCTCGTATAATTACGCCACAACTTTATGCCTGGAAAGGTTCCAAGTGGATTAACAGGATTGAATTTATGACATCTAACAGATTAGGTTTTTGGGAAGAGCGTGGCTATTCGAATACCGCCTATCCATGGCGGAACGACCGATATAGTTAGCATAAATATTCTTATTAATACTTTAATGAATAGGCTTGCCGTAATTTTTCTCGCCGGCTTTTATTGCAATACTTAATAAATTATCATTTGGCGGAATTGGGCAATTATACCCTGTAACGTAGGCGCAATAAGGATTGTAAGCTTTATTAAAATCGAGTATAACTTTTCCATCTTTGATATCCGAAAAAACCAGATCCAGGTATCTTCCGCCACCGTAACTTGTAAATCCTGATGTTGCATCTCCAAAGGGTATAAATAGATAATCTTTGTACTTTTCCTGCTTCATAAGGGTTGCGGATTGGTAAACATACAAATGCTGCGAGGAATCAAATAAGTTGAAAGTGACTATTCCATATTGAAAATATTTCTTTTTGATTCCGGAAGAAGTATTCATTTCAAAGCCGGTTTGGTCTTCTAGTTTTTTGAAAGATGCGGTGACTTCATACTTTTTATCAATGCCATAAAATTGGATGAATTTTCTGTCATTTTTAGTTACTACTTCATGCGTATCAACATAGTGCTGTTGGTAAGAAATGATAGAATCGTTGTAAGTTTTGTTTTGCGCTTTTATGCCTTGTGTAAAAAGCACACATGAAATAAACAACAACAAATAAACTCCCCTGGAATAAATTGGGTTTGGAAACATAAGTAAAACTATTGTTTCTTTGGAATTATAAATGATATACCTGGCGGTTTATTAAGCCATGCTTATTGAGTTGCGTGTTATAGGTTACGATTATCGCGGGGTAAAACAAAATTATGCAGCTATTTATTTTCGAACTTTATGGTTTTATAAATGACGTCACCATGAATGGTAATGCCGGTAACCGTTGCCTGATAGGTTGCCGGGATATCGCTCGTATAGAAGGTTAATGAAGCGTTATTATCAGTTATGAAACTGCCTTTCCAGAATAACGTTGAGCGATTATCTCCAGATAGTTCCTTGTCCTCGCCTCCCTGGTGTTCCATATTGTGAAATAACCCGGGATTTGAAATGCCCTTTGCATAGTATGTTCTTAAATTATTATTATTCTGTGTGCCATCTTTTATTTTATTTGATAAGTTTACTAATATAACCCCGTTGCCTCCCCTCAGTCCGTAATTGGCGCCATCGCCACCCTTTAATATTTCTATAAAATCTATACTTTTAGGATTCAGGCCATTTAGATAAGTCATTACCGGGCTACTCTCACCCACTCCTCCCGAGAGTGCAACTTCGGCACCGTTTATTAAAAGTAGTGGCTCAGATAATCGATCCGGCGCTTGCATTGAAGTAAGGCCATTGATAACCAGATACCCATTCAGAAGATGTAAACCTCCCACATTTAATACTGAATTTCCCACGCCATTTCTTTCATTCAATTCATTTGAAGTGAGAATTGTGGAGCTCGGACTTACTCTTTTAGACTGGTCATAATCCACGTTCTTTTGAGCTTTATTAACGACCACTCTTGGCAACGCGCGCTTATCATCGACCGTACCAAATTCATAATATGCATTGATATACTTTCTTATCGTTTTAGGTTGAACTTGCAAATATTCTTTTAAAAAAACAGGTGTGCTTAATTTTGGATAAGCAGGATCATCAATTATTATTTTATCATTTTGTGTGTGCCCATTTAAATCTTTTATTTCAAGAGCGAACTGCATGCTATCCTGATAATTTTCAAAAGGAATAGAAAAACGGCCTGCGGTATCTGTTTTATCTGAATGAAAGCTCAGATCTCCGGAACTAACCAGCAGGTGAATCACCTTGCCGGATGCCGGTTCATTTTTAGAATTGATAACTTTTCCTTTGATGTATAATAGACTATCTTCATCAACAATTGCAGGTTTCACGTTCAATTTGCCAAGTGTTTCATAGCTATTGTTTCTGGTCATCATCATAAGGTCGATATTATTGTCGTCCGCGCATTCATTGCTTGCTAAGGAAATTCCATCAACAGATTGCTGGTCGAAGGAGTCGGCCGCAACAGCACAATCTTCGTTTCTGTTACCTAAAGTTGTATCTGCCACCGAAATGGCAATAAGTGACGGAATCGGACGCTGTTGTGCATCTGTAATCGATACGTTCAATGTAACTTTTTCCCGCTTGGCGTACACATGTTTGTCCGTTTCAACCTTTACCACTACGCTTTTCCCGTGCACATAAATACTTCGCTCACTTAAAAGATTAAATTTTTCATCAAACAAATAAAAGGTTGTAATACCATCGGAAAGTTGTCGATCGGTTGCAATTGTTTCGTAAAGGCCGCTGCCAATACTGGCGAAAATGAGGCTGTCTTTTGAGACCCCAACGAGATAAGAAACGAAGTCTTTTCTGTAAATAGAATCGCCCAATAAAATTCTTAATTTATAACCGGCGGGTTGCCTTATTACAGAAATTTGCCCTTTATAAAAATTAAATGGGGGTAAAGGATAGTTTAGTTCTTTGCCATGCCAATCAATTACCGCGCGATATTTTCGATATCCTGAAGGTTCAAAATTAAATTTCGAATAACCGGATCCGTTAGTAACAAAACGGGAAACGATTGCGTCATGATCATCTTTTATAAAGCCTTCGGTTATAACCGGAACGCCATGCATATGGCTTACATGCAAAGCTACGGTAGAGTTAATGCCTGTAATAATTGAGCCGCCCTCCGGAAAAAAATCAACAACCGGCATCGTATCCTTGCTAACCGGTTTCCGGATAGGTTTGATATAATTATTTTCGTTCGATCGGTTAACAATATAAAGTGGCTTAACACAAATGTTATTCGTGTCATGTTCAGCCATTTCTCTTGTATAGGCTCTCAGCCAATAATACCCGGTTGAGATAGACCCCGGAATAAAAATGCTTGAATTAAGTTGCTTATTTACGGCATCCAATATTATTATTTTGATTACGCTGTCTTTATCATTTACGAGGTCAACAAAAAGGTATTTACTCTTTGTGTTTATTTTCTGTGAAATCGAATTTACAAGGAAAGCCTTCAGCCAAATACTTTCGCCGTTGGTATAAATAGACTTGTCGGTCGACATAAAAATTCTTTGCTGTTCATGGGATCGTATAGCAGTTATAAATTTTCCTGAAAATGAATCCAACTTTTGCTGGTAATTATCTTGTCCATATGAAAGGGAAAAAATTGTTAAACAAAATAAGCAAAGCAGTATTTTATTAAGTCTCATAAAACAATCGTTTTGGTAGAAATAAATATAATAAACTTTATGGAGGAAGCCTTTTAAATTTTCTAAAAAACTTATTGTTAGTGATCTTCGGAAGAGAAAGATTTCCGAATCTAACTTTGGGAACAATGCCTTCCAAAATTAGAAATGCAGACATCTTTTTCTTTAAGGCTTCGTCAATCCCATACTTTCCATCCATTGCCGGCAAAGTTCCATCCATTTACCGGTTGTTGTTGGGTTATTTAAACCGAACCCATGTCCGCCACCCTTGTAAAGATGTATTTCCGAAGAAATTTTATTTTTTATCAGGGCTTCATAAAAATTTACACTATTCATTACGGGCACTGCATCGTCATTGGTCGCGTGAACCAGAAAAGTGGGCGGCGTTTGCGAACTTACCTGCAATTCATTTGAGTAAAGATCGATTGATTCTTTAGTTGGATTCTTACCAATCAACTGTTCCCTCGACCCCATGTGTGCTATGCTGTCCTGGAAGGAAATAACAGGATAAATAAGAATTGCGAAGTCAGGGCGCAGGTTTACGTTATCGGCGTTTTCAATAAAGCTATGTGTGAAATGCGTTGCGGCAGTGGACGCTAAATGACCACCTGCAGAAAACCCCATAATACCAATTTTATCTATGCTGATATTCCAATCTTTAGCTTGAGAACGCACGAACTGGATAGCACGTTGTGCATCTTGTAATGGGCCGATTGTTTTATTTGCCATGGACGAATCGTTGGGAATGCGATATTTTAAAACGAAGGCAGTAACGCCCATTTCATTAAACTCTCGTGCAACAGCAAAACCTTCTTTTACAATTGAAGTGACCCAATATCCACCACCAGGACAAATAATAACCGCTGTGCCATTTGCCTTTGTTTTGTCCGCCGGGAAAATAGTAAGCGTTGGCTCAGAAGTATAGTGTACAATGGTATCGCCGTTGCTTTGCGGCTCCCAAACTTCTTTGGTATGATAAGGCAAGCTATTGGGTACTTTTCCATTATACAATGGAATTGTTTTTTGTGCATACAATGTTGTCATCATACAAATTAAAAGCAAAAAACTAATTCCTGATTTTTTCATAAGTTGAAATTAATAATTTGGATAAGAAATTATCGGCAATGTCATTCGCCAGACTACCCTCTGTTGTTATAAAAAGTATTTTATGACAGGTCAATCATTACATTTTTTTCATTCTGCGGATCTATTTTTACTTTGACTTCTTTCCCTGCCTGAAAAAAATTTGGCTTTAAACGGGAGATAACTATTTTGGTGGTAGCTACATAAATTTCTCCTGCGGCATTTTTTATTTCTAATAAAATTTTATACTGTGGATTGTTGTTTATTGAAATATTTGTTTCATGAACCTCTAATATTTTTGCCCGGCCTGGAATTCCAAAATTCATTAACCTTCGAATATTATTTTTTGGAGCCCAAAGAAATTTGTTTAAAAAGAAACCCATACCACCAAAAACGATGATCATTGAAATTGCAATATAAACGCTTTTAGGGCTGCCCGACTTAAGAACAGCTATCACAGCCATTATAACGCCTGCCACTGCTGCCAAAATACCTATCAAATCCCAGCGAATTTTTTTCATGCTCAAATGATTTATCACTTTTTTGTTCCTACAATCTAAAGTAATCTAACACAAATAATTTCGAAAGAAAATGTTTCATCACTCTAAAAATTAAATGATGTTTTTGAAATTCTTTATACGTGCATAGTTGCAATAACAACCTGCTAAAACTTAAACATCAGCGAAGCGCCGAAGGTAGCTGGATCACCAAGGTGAACGGCGCCAAAATCATAAGCATAAGCAATATATTTTTTATTAAACGTGTTTCTGCTCCATAAAAATAAATCAATGTGTTTTGAGGACACTCCTACCCGAAAATTGACAAGACTATAAGGTTTTTGTTTAATCGTGTTTGCAAGATCAAAATATTCGTTCCCAAGGTAAAGCCATTCTGTACGGGTTATTAATTGCAATCCTTGTGAGCCGAGATCATAATTATATTGCGCCGAAAGCATGGACGTAACGTCAGGTGAAAATATTTGTTTCTTTCCATCAAGATTTACAGCTCCGCCATTTTGGGAAACTTTTAAAGAAATATATTTTGCATCGGTATAACCGAAGTTATAATTAAGAAATAAACCTTTAAACGGATTTGCTGTAACCTCAATCTCTGCTCCTTTGCTTGAAAGTTTCCCCGTATTTTTTGTAACCGTTATTGCTTCAGGTAAAATTAAAGTTGGCACTTGCGCATCAGTTACACGTGTATAAAAAACAGCCAGATTTACACGCAAGCGATCTTGCAAGAAAATGTTTTTTATACCCGCCTCAAAATTATTGCTGTATTCCGGCTTGTACGGGTATAGTGGTGGCTGAGATGGATCAGGTGATAGTTGGGTTAATCCGCCGGTTCTGTAACCGCGACTATAAGTAAGGTATAAATTATTACTTTTTGAAATATGGTAACTCAAGCCCAGTTTCGGCGATAGCGCGCTAAAATTTAACGTTGCAGCGGTATCTGGTTGCGTAACAAAAGCAGCATCGCCATCTTTTTGATACTCGCCTTCAACAGATAGTTTTTTATTTTCATAATCATAACGAAGCCCTGCAATCAGATCAAGTTTTTTATTGATAGAATAAACTCCCTGTCCGTAAAATGCAATGCCTGCATTCTTGCCGGTTGTTGTATTGATAGTAGAAAAATTAGAATCAGGAACTCCTAAAAGTCCGGCATCTTTTCCATAATGCGTTGCCTGTTTGGAAGGGTTGTCCTGGTAAAAAAAATAAGTGCCGGCTGTCCATTTAAAGGCAGAAGTTTTACTGGCAGAAGAATTGAAACGAAATTCCTGCGTAAACACCTTTACTTTATTCCATTTGTTACCAAAATCATTTATAACCGTCACGGCATCTGCCGCCGAAAAATCTCCATCTAACGGAGCGTTGTAATATCGATGATTTTGTTGCCATGCCGTAAGCGATGTAAAGTTGAAGGATGCGCCGGTTTTATTAATCGTTAAAGAAGCATTTGCTGTATTGTCAATCATTTTCCCTACCGCATTCTGGCTTAATTTAAATGGATTTTGGTAAGCTTCGTCTACGCCAAATACAAGTGGGAAGGCGCCATTGTTCCTGTTATTTTGATGTTTTACATTAAAGGTGACAGCCCATCTCGCATTGGGAATAAACTTTAAATAATAATTTCCTGAAAGGCCATTTTGTTTATCAAACGACGTGTTATTATATTCATTGGTATAATATCCGTCCCTTTTATTAAAAACCGCAGACGCTCCAAAAAATAATTTATTTTTTATCAGCGGCGTCCGTATACCGGCACTATATCGTTGAAGCCCGTAGTTCCCAAAGTTCAACTCAGCGTAACCTTTAGTAGCGTTAGTTGGCTTTTTTGTTATGATATTAATAACGCCACCCATCGCATTTCTGCCGTAAAGCGTTCCCTGCGGGCCGCGTAGTATTTCAATGCGTTCAATATCATTTAATGCAGCAATGTAAGTGTCCAAGCTAAACTGGTCAACGCCATCAATATATGTAGCCACTGCCGGATCATAAGAGGTAGTTGTAATGCCACGGATAGAAGTAACATTACGATCGTCACCGGAATTATTAGAATATAAATTAGGAGCCAGCGCTGTAAGATCTTTACTATTCCACAATCTGAACTGCAACGCTTCTTTTGATGAAATAGCGGTAATGCTGATTGGAATATCCTGCAAAGATTCTTCTTTTTTCTCTGCAGTTACAACAACTGCGTCTAACCTTACCAAGGCATTTTTTAACTGAATGTCAAATGTATTTTCTCCGGATTTAACGATCAAATTTTTGTTGACAGTAGCAAAGCCAACAGCAGAAACAGAAACATAATAATCGCCGGGAGAAATATTATGAAGTACATAATTACCAAGGTTATCAGAGAGGGTTTCCGCATTGGTGTTTAACAAGTGTACCACCGCGCTAATTACGGGTTGCGATTTGTCGCCCGTAATTTTTCCGCTTAGAGATTGGCTTTGCCCAGCAATTCCAACAAGTAAAAAAAAACAAATAACTAATAATTTTTTTCGAAGGATACAAAACATTAAAATAAATTTTAAAGAGGTGATTTCAAATGTTTGGATAAATATTTTGGATGTGCAAGGTAGCACGTCATTATTTATTTTTAAAAGCAATTTTTTTTAATGGTAATTGATTCTTAATAAATCGTAAAGGATGACGATTCTTTTCACTGTTCTATCTTTACAAGGCTCTAAATTGTCCTTATTAGTTTTAAAACTTTGTCGTTGTTACCAGTGGTGGGACTTTGCACTTGGGTATATTTAGATACGACTTTTATTTTACCGGTATTTATAATTTTTCCGGAGGTTACATCCATCCATTCTATTTTATAATTACCATTTGGTAAAAGCAAAGACAATTTTGCAGGCTTAGCAGAAATTCGCTCCATATAAATAACATAAGCATCGCGAGTTTTCATCGAATAAGCAAATACACTTTCAACATGTGCGATAAAAGATTCATCAGGCTTCAATGTCGCTAAATCCAACGATTGTATAAAATCCTTCAGCACTTTAAAACATCTTCTAAGTGTAATACTTCCGCCACCAGGCGCTTCATTCAATTCATCATCACCGGTTTCATTGCCAGTTGAAAAAGAATAATCAAGTTGGCCAAACAGGCCGCCCCCACTCATCATAAAGCGCCATGCCTGCCTGCGATAAGTTATGTCTTCTTTCCCGGCAAATCCCGTTTCATTAAAACCAATCACTTTATTAAGGCCATAATTCACCCGCACTGCATTCGGTTTTGCATAGTGAAAAGTATAAATAGAAATAGCTGGATCAACGTCAAATACCGGCTGCTCAAAGTTTGCAATGTTTTGAGAGATCAGGTGTTTCTTTTTTAATTTTTGTTCCTCGTCTGCAATCCATTGCGATACCGTTCGTTGCCAGGCGATCGATTTTTGCGCGGTGACTTCCAATGTGTTTTTCCAAAAATTTCCCGGCTGTTTTAATTCATCCCTCGCAGCATAATCGTTCCAAACAATTAAAGTGTCTTTGTTATCGGCCCATGGCTCGTTTTGAATTTCAAAGTAAAAATTATCAAATTCGTTTAATGCCTGAATTAACTTTATGACATAATCTTTTTGAAACTTCAAAATATTTCCATTTTCAAGTGTGTTTACTTTGTTGAATGGCAGGTCCTGTGGAGTGCCGTTTACGTTATTGTTCCCGTTAAAAGAATGGTAGCTCCAGCCTGCACCATAGTAAGAAGAAAATAAATTGACCTCCACAATAACATTATTTTCAGCAGCTGCTGTCATAAAATCATGGAGCCTTTTAAAGTAGTTATCGTTCCACTTTGTAAGGTCATATTTATCGCCGGTTCTTTGCCAGGGCAATATTAAATTTTGATCGTCCGGTGCAAGCGTATTATGCGAAATACCGAATGCTCCCGGCTTTTCGTAATAAGCGCCCATGAACAATCTTGTTGTATTTAAGCCTTCCTTCTTTAAAGTTTGCAGGTATTTTTTATAATCAAACGCACCGTTAATTACACTTCCATAATGTTCACCCGAACCTACGATTATCGTCGGCTTATTTTGGTATAAAAAATAATGAGGGTTAGCTGGCAGCAATTGTAAAGGTTGTGCCGATGAGATTTGAAGTATCAAAACTAAAAAGCAAAAAACTATACTTGTTTTCATACAAAATTTTTCATGCATTTCCCCTATCAGCTCTTAAAAAATAAAAAGAGAAAGCCACGAATACGCAGCTTTCCCTTTCTTGTTATTTTAAAAGAAACTCTAATGAAACTAGTGCTGCAGAGCCTGCAGCCTTTGGATCTGCGGCTTTGCTTACTATGTATAAGCTATGCATCTTTCCGTCGCTTACTCCTGTAAGAGCACCCGTAAGTGTCGCCATTCTGGGAGCAGAAGATGCCGAACCCGGTGCAGAACTTCCGCCCTTTGGTAAATAAGAAAATTCACCAAGTTTATTTCCATCCGGGGAATCCAAATGCACTTCAAATGTATAACCGGTAGCCGGGGGCGCTTGCCAACCCATCGTTAAAGCAGCACGGGAAATCCCGGTAAGATCAATACTATCAATACTAAACCAGCCGGTATTTTGTGGCAAAAGCATATAGGTGATTCCTCCAAATGTTCCTTTGGTAAATCCCTGCATATTGCTAACATCTTCAAACGTTACTTTATTGTTGCGCAATGCAACTGAATTGCTACCACTCAGCGGCTTAATATTAGTTCCGCCCTGGTCAGTATAGGAAGCTGAAATATATAATAACCCATTACTCTTTACGGGTTTATTAAGCGTCGCATTTACCGCGCCATTTGCCGGCAAAGATTTCTCTTTTTTATTGTCATTGGCAAGAGATAATACCCAGGTAACAATTTGTTTTGCATCATCCACTTTCAAATTAGGATGCGCAGCCATGGCAACTTGTCCCCACGCTCCGCTGCCGCCGCTTATTATTTTCTGAGCCAGGTAGGTCATCGCCTTCGGATCTTTTTGATATTTTTTGGCAACCAGGGTAAATGCTGGCCCGATTGATTTTTCATCTACTTTATGACATCCTTTACAATCGAGCGACATCATCATATTTTTGCCCATAACAGTTGCGCTTAAAACCTGGTGCCCTTGTGATGAGCCTGCTTTATCCGTGCCTTCCGCATAGTCTGCCGAAACGATTAAATTGTTTAAATCTTTTACTTTGGCAGTATCATCCTTATCATCAATTGTAACATGATATTTTACCTGCTGGCCAGGGAAATAAAATGATTTATTACCATCAATGGCGATGTTTACAGTTGGCGCTTCATTGCCGGCATAAACATTTACAACATCACTTTTTGTTGATGCATTTTTATCGTCCTTCACTTCTACGGAAATCGCATAATCGCCTGCGTTAGTAAATGTGTAATTGGCCGTAGGTTCTGTGGTGTTGATTTTCTTTCCGTCGCCAAAATCCCATGTGTAAGTAAGCTTATCATTATCGGGATCTTTTGCATTTACTTTTGCAGATATTTTAAATGGTAAATCACCTGATGTTTTGTCTACAGTAATCGCTCCCACTTCCGGTGGCCTGTTTCCGGAAATATAATCCAGGCGAACAAGGCCCGCGTCAGGATTTTTTGCAAACCATCCGCTGCCATATTCCAACACATAAATTCTGCCATCAGGCCCTACTTCCATATCCGATGGATTATTGAACTTTGTGTGTGACATAAATGGTTCCATGTTATCAAAATCGCCGTTAGGCAGCATCGTTACTACTTTTATCCATCCACGTATCCATTCATAAATAAAAAGTTTTCCATTATAGTAATCCGGCAGGCGCGTCTCCTTTGGATATTCATCTGTGTAATAGACTGGCCCTGCCATCGCGCATCTGCCGCCGCTTCCGAGTTGTGGGAAATCTTTTGATGTTCCATATGGATACCAAATAAATGCAGGATGCGCCGGAGGTAATTGCTCCAACCCCGTATTGTTTCGGGAATTGTTGATGGGCTTTGCAGGATCAAACGCATCGCCGGATTTGCCGGTCGCATAATCGTAAGCGCGGTAAGGAAGATTATTGGCGATAAAAAATGGCCATCCAAAAAAACCAGCCTTTCTTGCCTGGTTAAATTCATCATAACCACGGGGTCCTCGGGTTTCCATGCTGTCATTATTCGCATCAGGGCCTACTTCACCCCAATATAAATATCCTGTTTTTTTGTCAACAGAGATACGGTAAGGATTACGATCACCCATTACATATATTTCAGGCCTTGTCTTTGCAGTTCCTTTTGGAAACAAATTGCCATCTGGTATGGTATAGTTGCCCTGTTCATCTACATCAATGCGAAGAATTTTTCCACGCAGGTCGTTCGTGTTTCCTGCACTGCGGCGGTCATCGTAATGTTCATGGCCGGGGCGGTCATCTAACGGTGCATAACCATTACTTTCGTATTTCTGATTAGGCTCATTAAATGGGGTCGTATTATCGCCGGTCGAAACATACAACATCCTGTCTTTTCCAAAGGCAATGGAACCACCGGTGTGGCAACATATTTCTCTTTGAGAATATAATTGTAAAATAATTTTTTCCGATTTCGGATCAATGGAATCATTATTTAAAGTGAATCTGGATAAACGATTAACTGATGTATCAGCAGGACTGTAATATAAATACACGAAATGATTATTGGCGAAATTGGGATCTTTCTGCATGCCCAGCAAACCCTCTTCAGCGTTGACTCCGGGTGTATGTAGCGTTTTCCAATATACATTCAGGAACCCAACCTGCTTCACTGTTTTTGTATCGTTTTTATATAACAAAATTTCGCCGCGGCGTTGTGCGATAAGCACATCCAAATTTGGAAGGATCGTCATTTCTGTCGGCTCAAAAAAAGTTCCCTGAACTAATTGAGTTCTCACAATACGATCTTCTTCAGGTATTAACGGCGTGGCTACTTTTGAATAATTTAATTCTTTATTACCACCAATTGCATATTCAATTCCTCCTAAAATATGTTTTAAATAATTTGGATCGGAATAGGATTCGTCCGTGTGGCCAAGCTCTGTGTACCACGCTCTGCCACCATCATAATCATGGTACCATGCCATCGGGTGATTGTCACCGTTAGTGCCGCCTTTATAACTTTTTTCATCTATCGTTAATAACACGTGTACGTCCTTATTTAGATTTTTAAAATTATACCATTCATCTTTTCTTACCCATGGATCCGGCAAGTGTTTTGTTGACGGATCATTTTTATCAACGACGTGCAAAGTTGCCTGTTGCTGTGCAGGATGCCCATTAAAATTTGCGCCTACCAGCCGCGTGTACCAACCCCAATGATAACCTGCGTCAGTGGCGGCATGAATGCCTACAAAGCCGCCACCAGCTTCTATGTAGCGCTGAAAAGCATTCTCTTCGTAATTATTTAACAGCACATCAGCCGTATCGGTAGTACTTAAAAATACTACGGCAGCATATTTTTTTAAAGTGTCTTCAGTAAACATTGCCGCATTAGAAGTGGTGTCTACACCAAAATCATTCTCCTGGCCAAGTTTTATAATAGCTGCAGAACCAGGGGCAATTGAAGCATGATGATAGCCGGCCGTTTTGGTAAACACTAAGATTTTAGCATTACCCGAACGTTTGTTACAACCGGTTAATAAAGCAAATGCAAAAGCAATAAGCAAGCTGAATCGTAAGCAATTTTTCATTTAATAAAATTGTGTGTATAAATTAATTTGTTGCAATTTATTATATAGTTAAGTAGAAATATTTTTTTTCTTTAAATAATACCTGGTTAACGTTGAGTATTAAATATTGGGCTGATATCAAACGACAAATAATTTAATATTATCCAAAGTGTTCCTTAACTTTTTGAAATCCAATTATGAACGAGTAGCAAAAAAGTTCAACAAAATCCACATGCATATTTTTAGCTAAATAATTTCCAGTACAATTCTTTAAAAAATGTATTTAAATCTTCCAATTTTTTTTCTTGCTGGAAATTTTTTTCCTTTAAGTTTTGAGTCATTGAATTATTATTTTATTAAATTTTTTCACTTTCAAATACTACTTGTCAAACCAATTTATCAACATGATAAAAATAATATGCAAAATGGTTTTACTCAAAAAAAATCATTAAATAATGCCTTGCTAATAATTAGTTTGCGAAAACAAAACTAAGGTGCTACAGCAAAGCACAGATTAAACATTATGCATTCTGGCAATGTTTTAGTCTCAATTCCGATAGATTTTAAACAGTTGTAAGCATTTATATTTTAGTACCATTTTGCATGACAGAAAATAAATTATCCTCAGCCCAGGTATTAATAATGGCGGTAGCGGCAGGTATAGCAGTTGCCAATATTTATTATAACCAACCTATTTTGAAAGACATCCAACAATCCACTCATTCAACTGAAGCGCAAGCGGGAGCACTCTCCTTCTTATCCCAGGCTGGCTACGGCGTGGGCTTGTTTTTCATCACGCCCCTTGGCGATAAAATCAATCGTAAAAAGCTTACCATTATTTTGCTATTACTGGCGTCAGTTTCTTTGCTCGCAATGGCATTCTTCCAAAACATCTACCTGTTGTGGGTTTCTAGCTTTTTAATTGGATTGTTTTCGGTGGCTGCACAAGTAATATTGCCACTGGCCGCATCGCTGGATCGGGTAAGCACTGGCAGCACAGTAGGTAAAGTTTTCAGTGGCATACTCATTGGAATACTTGCTGCGCGTGTACTCAGCGGGTTTATAACGAGTGTACTGGGATGGCATGCAGTGTACATGTTTGCTTGCGCTTTTGTATGGATAACCTGTTATCTTATTATAAAATATTTGCCAGATGCAAAAAGTAATTTCAGCAGTAATTATGGACAGTTATTAAAATCAACGCTGGCACAGTTTAAGCGCTTTTCATTGCTGCGTGTTTCTTCGCTGATCGGGGCATTAATGTTTGGCGTGTTTTGCTCCTTCTGGACGAATATTACTTTTCATCTAAGTGGTGCGCCGTTTAATTATAACCCGGGTGAAATTGGCTTGTTTGGTTTCGTGGCAATTGGTGGTGCGCTGGCAGCTCCTGTTTTTGGTAAATCTGCGGATGGTGGCAAAGCTTTTCGCTCTTTAATTATAGCCATTTGCCTCGTACTGGTCAGTGTTATTGGCATGCATTTTTTTCCTGGCTCACTTACCGCAATTATTGCCGGCATTTTTATTTTAGATGTTGGCGTACAGGCCGTGCAGGTTACTAACGTTGCCAGAATCTACAGTCTTGATGAAAAATCAAACAGCCGCATTAATACAATATATATGACGTGCTATTTTATTGGTGGCGCTCTTGGTACTGCTATCGGATTATGGTGCCTGAGGGTGGGCGGATGGAGCCTCGCCACCTGGCAAATGATCGCGTGGGCAGTACTTGCATTAATCGTATTATTTCTTGGCAAAAAATCGGCGCATGAAAGTAAAGAGTGGAAAGGAAAACATTAATAAGGATTAATATATTTATAGGTTTGTTCAATATTGTTACTTGTACACACATTTACGATTGTTGATGAAAACATTTCATAAAAAATACCTTTACAAATAAATTCCTTCGCAAGAAGATACCAGAATATAACTTCATTAATATAATCCAATTGATAAACGAAATTCTCTGTCTTCTCAAAGTCCACAAAATTTTGTTATAAGTGTTGATAAGATACTAACGGTGGTCACTTTCCGCAAGTATGTATTAGCTTTGACGTTTTGTACAATTCATACAATTTAATAAAGTACATTAAACCTGGCCTTGATTTTTTTATCAAATAGAAAATTAATTATGCGATTCAAATACTTATTCATCCTGGTAGCCTCCGTTATTTTTTTAAATAGTTGTGATACCGCGCGCATGGCGACAAACGACAATCTTTTTGTGCCCTATACCAAAGACCTGCAAGACCGAGTAATTAGTAGCAATCTTGATGTAAAAAAAATCCAGTTTTTTATTGATCAAAAATTAGTTTTAAGAAGAACTTTGGGAAACCAAAGATCAGATATCAAAGGCGGACAAATATTGTTTGAAAATGGTTTATATGTTCATGAAGTTATCATACCAAAATATACGCCAGGCGTATGTGAAGGAATTGACGGTGATAAAATATCTATTAGTTTTGAATTAAAAAATAATGATTTGAAATTTGCTCCTCATGGCGATCCCCAAGGCGCGTTTACTTTAACTGCAAGAAACTGGAGCAGCGGCACGGGCGAGATTACTTATGATAATGCTACTTATGCTGTGAAATGTGCTACTTGCGCAGACGTCGCTGTTACAAAATTACTTGTCAAAAAAAGCGAAGCCCGCCGTTTGCAAACCACACAGCGTGTTGTTCGTGGAAGACGAGTTAGTAATTAATTGCAACTGCGTTTACCCTTATTAGTAAGACGATATGTTTTGCGCAAAAAATCAGATTTACTCTTCACCTCCAATATCTCTGCGGCAAATTTTGATCTAAGATTATCGCGCGATTACTATTTTATTCCAAAAATAATTGCCTTTGATGTAAGAAGCAGTTCAACTGGGTTAATTGACTACATCAAAATCATACCACTGCTTATAAATACACTGCCGTTGCTGATCAATTATCATCCGATCTTTTACCGGAATCATTACCTCCGCCGGTATCATCTTGCGTTGCAGTATTTTTTTGAATAGAGGATTTTTGTTTTTTATCGCCCTTAGCTTCCTCAACTGGTTTAATATTTTTGTTTCTTTCTGCTTTATTCTTAATAAAATAATTGTTTGACCTGGAATTCATTTATTATGTTTTTATAGTTGAAAATATTTTTAAAAATAACCCGATCAGATTGGTAATACGAGTTATTTGAAACAAACTTTTTACTGGAAATAAATAGTAAGTTGGTTTAATTATTGACCGCTCGTCCATGTATTATTTTTACGGTTGATGTCGGGCAATTCATTATCAGGATCTAAAACAATGGAAGTAATTGGCGATGTAGAATTTACTTTGAAAGTCCATTTAGTATCGCGCCTCCAAACATCCACCGGCAGTTTTATTTCCTGCGTGTGTCCATTTTGCTCTGTCACTTTTACAATTACCGGCAACGCAATTTGTTGTAAATTCTCAATCGTTATCAGTGCGCCATTTACCGCTGAGTCTTTTACATATTTTACGCCTTTTACTGATTGATCCAACTTCCAGCTTTCGAAAAACCATTCTTTCCAAAACCAGTTAAGGTTATCGCCGGCGGCGTCGTTCATCGTGCGAAAAAAATCATTTGGTTGTGGATGCTTAAAGGCCCAGCGATCAATATAAGTTTTGAATGCGTAATCAAATCTTTCGGGGCCGATCACTGAGTTTCTTAAAATGTTTAGACCTGCTGCGGTCTTAAAATAATATTGCCCATAATCTTTCAGGCTTATAGATTCAGGCGGCGTCATTAAGGGGTCGCCTCCTTTTCTCATTGCATTGGCCATACCAAGAATAGCCCTATTGGTAGTGTCTCCGTATTCACCATTGCTAAAAGAATTAGAAGCATATCCATTTATAAAGGTGTTCATGCCTTCATCCATCCACATGAAACTTCTTTCATTACTTCCTACGATCATGGGGAACCAATTATGTCCAATCTCGTGTGTCACATCATGCCATAAATTAGCCTTACCAATACGGTAGCTGCAAAAAACAATCCCGGGGTACTCCATGCCCAATGCGACGCCCGCTACAACAACCGCAGAATTCCATGGATATTCAAAATAAGTTTTGGAATAAAATTCGATGCTTTGCTTCAAATATTGAGTTGACCTTCCATAGGCATTGTAGCCCTTGCTTTCCACCGGGTAAACCGCCATAGATATACCTTTTCTGCCTGAAGGAAAATTAATGCGGGCAGCATCCCACATAAACGCTTTGGAAGCAGTCCATGAAACATCCCGAGAATTTTTCATTTTAAAATGCCAGGTCAGCATACCAGTTTTTGCCGGGCGTAAAGAAGTTGAACCGATCTCTTCTTCTTTAATAATGGCCACAGTGCTATCGCTTTTCCGCGCGGCTCCCAGCCTGCTCATTTGTGTGGTGGTTAACACCTGTTGAGGATTTTGCAAATCACCCGAACCCGCAACAATCATATCTGATGGCACGGTAATAAAATAATCGAAGTTGCCATAATCGCAATAAAATTCTCCGAGGCCCATATAAGGAAGCGTGTTCCAGCCCTGCACGTCATCGTAGACACACATGCGCGGATACCATTGCGCCAGTTCATAAACAACACCATTCTTTGTGTAAAGCCTGCCCATTCTATCAGCTCCATATTGAGGTATTGAAAAAAAGTATTTTACGGTAACTTCAATTTTATCGCCGTGCGGCATAACGGAAAAGGGTAAACGCAATTGCATTCTTGTGTCAGTAATTACAGGATTGATTTTGTATGACTTGCCTTTATAAAGTACTGAAACACTTTCAATGTGATAGCCACCTTTTGTATAACCCTTAACGTCGAACCTGTCCCCCGAAATTAATGTCGTAGCAGCCCCGCGTGAATCAGGATTAAAAAGATTCTGATC
>JBBRSV010000014.1:0-56713 GCA_038245055.1 Chitinophagales bacterium
CCTTTTTATCGTTTAGCATCAGCCTTATTACTAACAGGTTGCTCTTCAGCAGAGCCCGCATCCTTTTTAGCTGACCATCAAAATTCAAATCATAAATTGACAAAATCGCCAACTATTTTTGTCCACATTGCCAAATAAAAACAAGGAGGTGCATTAAAGGAAAAAGGCACGAACGTGTTAATCTTTTTTATCCTGCTTTGCTTCTTTATCCGCTTGTTGTAAACTTTTTTTTCCTTCGTCTATCTCAATTGTTTTGGTTACGACGGCGTAGTCATTCGGTTGTATGGGCGCGCCAAATTTTATAGCAAAAGCTTTGGTGAATTCGGCGCCGAAATATAAAATAACTGAAGAATAATATATCCATACCAATAATACCACCAACGAACCTGCGGCTCCATACGTACTTCCTATCTTTGCCTTACTTATGTAAAATGAAATTCCAAATTTGCCAATCATGAAAAGAACTGCGGTTGCAATAGCTCCCGACAAAACATCTTTCCATTTTATTTTTGCATCAGGAAGTACCCTAAAAATTACCGCGAATAAAAATGAAATTATTGCAAATGTGATTACTATATTAATGATATAGAGAGCCACGACAGTTATCTGCGGAAAATGCGTTCGCAACCGATTACTTAAAGCCTCTATTAACCCTGAGACCGACAATGAAACTAATAGCAAAAATCCAAGGCTTGCAATAACGCCAAAAGATAGCAAGCGCGTTTTAAGAAAAATAATAAAAGCTGATTTAGGTTTTGGCTTTAACCCCCAAATCATATTTATCGAATCCTGCATTTCTGCAAACATAGAAGTTGCGCCAATCAGTAAGGTAGCAACGCCAATGATGATAGCAATATTTCCTTTGTTGGCAATGGTCGCGCTTTTAATAATTTCCTGTAATTGTAGTGCAGCATCATGGCCAACAAATCCGTCAATTTGTCCATAAATAGTTCCCTCAATCGCCTCGCGCCCAAAAAAGAAACTGCAGATAAATACAACTACGATAAGTAGTGGACCAACAGAAAACACCGTGTAATATGCAAGAGCAGCGCTTAGCTTAAGAATTCTATTTGTGGAGAACCCGCCAAACGCACTTTTTAATACATCCCATAAACCTTTAAGACTAAATTTCATTTTTAATTATTATGGAAAAAGGAGTTTCTACATATACGCAAATCGTTAGCTAAACTCACAACTTTCAAACTTTACACGATTGGCATCCTATCATTTTGTGGAAGATACAATTTGCAAGCCAAAATCATGGCAATTTCAAACACCGCCGATTCATTAACTTACCTCACAAAAAAATAATTTGTCCCTGGTTATTTTTTTTTTATTTTAAGCAATAACTAACGTTGTTGGCTAGACGTAGACTTTCGAATTGATTTTATGCAATAGCGCCAAAAGTTTTTCCAAAATATTGCTTTTTAAAGGTTTGAGCCAGCAAATCATTGGTCGCGAAAAAGTCTAAGAACTTACTTTTTATTCAAAAAAAAAGGCTGCATATTGAAATATGCAACCTTACTAAATTTATCAAAAAGGCGTTTATCAACTCTATGGTGGCGGATGGTTCCAGCCTACACCAGAGGTTGATTTTATTTCACAACCCTTTTGTAATGCAAAACTAATAATATAAACACTTAAGATAAAGTTATATTTATTAGACTCATGTGGATAACTACAAATTTACTAATGCCAATATTATTTGGGCAACCACCTTACGGAATCTTATATTCGAAAATGTTTCAATCACTAAATTGGTAAAATCCTTCGAATAATTTGCCATTTACTTTCCAAATAAGCCGCCCAGTTTACTTTTTGCCAAATCTTCCAGTTGTGAAAGTGGACTTTCACTTCCAGTATTTCCTACAGGATCAGGCATACCTGAGGTACCCGACATTTGTGAACCTAAAACACTGTCTATCATTCCACCAACTTGTGGAAACTTTTCTTTTACATGTTCAATAATCGTATTAATAATCCCGCTTCCCTGGGCGGGGGGAATACCATGTTCGGTTTCCAGTTTCTGAAGTAATTCTGATAACATATTATTATTTTTAATTTTTCGTTTATTGTGCCGTTAGATACTGAGAATATACATAACCTTCCTCGCCTTTTTCAGTTTTAATAAGACTCCATTGAGCATTCGGAGTGCTTAGTACAGTCACAACCTCACCATGGGATGCTTTTCCAATGATCTCCTGATCTGTCCCAGGCCCTTTTCTAATGTTTAAACTAGTTGAATCGGTTGTTACCGTAGCCTTTGATCCCGATCCCGAAGATGCATTTACATTTAAAACTAAATCCCCACTTTTATAATCAGGATCAACCTGGTTATAAATTTCCCACAATTTGTCTTTAACACTTGCTGAAGGTGCGGCACCGTCAACATATAAAACGTTATCCTTTTCTTTTACCTCCAAATTGGTTACTCCGGATTGCTGTGCTGCATCAATTAAGGTTTTATATTTATCTTGTAAAGCTGACATAAATTTATTATTTAATAGTTAAGTTAGAACTGTTTACGCGCTTTGGGTGGAGCGTATTTAAAGTCGGCATAAGTTTTTGCCAGTCAGACCTTTTAATGCTTCCCGATAAATTAATAACGCTATCGGATACTTCGCCTTTAACTGTTGGATAGTCTTTTAAAGCGTCCGTAACTCCGGTGTTTAAAGATGCGTCATCTGCAACAACCGGTGGAGTAATGGGGCTGGTACTCATCGTGGTATCAACTGTCGTAGTTACAGGTGCGGCGTTTTCATCTTTATCTTTTCCTTTGCATGAGGCAAAACTTAAAGCTCCGACGAACGCTGCAAAAATACATAATCGGTTTAATTTTTTCATGTTTAATAATTTATTTTTTTATTAATAATGATTTACATAACAATAAACCTGCCATAAAATCGCCTGCAATTTGTAAAAATTTATCGTGCGCATTAACTGATAAATCGGAAAGATATATGCGAAAAATGGATCGGAATGTTTAGATGGACTACTTCATTTAACTGCCAGGTGATAAATTTTTTAACTTTGATTTTGTTACACTCAGCATCGGAAATAAATGGTTAGCATAATAAAAGGAAAATTATAATTTAAGGAGGGGTTTATCTTAATGAGTGCGCAAGAATAAATCAAACGACTTTATTTCACAGTTAATGCAAAAATTCACTCTCTATTGGAAATAAAGCCCGCTGTGGGTTTTCACGAAGAGAAGGACTTTTTTTAGCAATGGTGATGCAACGGATCTTAGGAATGAGGTAGTCTCCAGAAAAAGCTTTTAGGATGATGAAACATCCAAGCTCAAGAAACTTACCTATGGTAAAACCCATCGGTCGGGCATAATGGCTATTTCTTCTATACGGCCATTTTTATTTACTTCAATTTTCATGAAGCAATCACCAATTTGAGGGTCATCTGTAAATGTTGCCATGCCTATATATTCTCCCTTAAAATAACATAAATATTCTTCTCCATAAATAAGCATTTCTTTTAAAAAGTTTTTCATAAAAGGTTATTTGGAAATAAATGAAATATAATTCCAGGTACTATTTAGTAACGGAACTCTCGAAAAATTATTTTCTCCCTGGCCAGGAAATCGGAAATTAATTGATGAAGATAAAAAGATTTGGATAGGATGATATTGCAATAACTTATTGGATTAGACGCAATACACATTAAATAATGAGGCGTAATAGTTTTTTAATCGTTAAGGGATTAATTGCAGCTAACCTTTTCTTCGATTATTAATTTCGCGGATTTAAACTGAAGTATTTTTTCTTCAATTATATCGCACATGAGTTTTGTGTCGGTAATTTTTAGAATTTTTAATTCTTCTTCGTATTCTTTTATTGTTTGATTTATTTCCACGAGGTCGCGTACAGCTATTCTTGCGATTAATTCTTCCCTGTTTTTAACGCAGGAAGTTAAGATGTCATTTTCGTATTGTTCAATTTCATTATCATACCAATCATTGGTATGTTCAATTTTCGTTATTGACTTCTTCTGAAAAAGATTTTTTAAAATATTCATTTCACTGAGATTGACTGTCACTATCTATAGCTTTGGATATAACGCTTTTATTCCGTACTTATTACAAGTACTGCAATTTTGAAGAAGAATATTTATGTCGTTATTGCTTATAGGTAATCATCCTTTTTACGATTTTTGTGGGCTTTCCTTTTTCATTAATACTGGTCTGCTGAATCCAATTTCCATGAGGATCCCATGTCTCATAAGTGAAGGTGGTAACTGTATTTTTTGTGGAATCTTTTTTTGTTTTTGGATCTGTCGTGACTATAGTTTCTTCTAGTTTTACGATATCTCTTTTATCATCTAGCTTGATTTTGCTAGAGTAAGTTGTCTTACCAACACTATCTTTCGAATCGCCGCCTACATAATAAATGCTATCAAAATCATTGGCGAAAGACATTTTTAAAGTGCTGTCAGGATGGTATCCTTTTGCACCAGTAACCTGACCCCATTTATTGGCAGTAATGTTACTATAATAAACATCCATTTTTCCAGTTGAATCAAATGATTTCGCGATATTATATTTGCCAGAACTATCATACTCAATAGTCATAGCTGATTTTTTTTCTCCATTGTTTCCAACAGTTTCCATTGAGGTCATAAAGCCATTTGCATTGTGTTCAAATTTACTCTTCGCTTTTGTGCTGTCCTTTCCGTTCATGCTTACATACGAAATCGAATACCCACTTGAGTCAAATTTTTCAATAGATTTTTCATCAAGCGGACCTACTTTTCCTGTGCTATCGACAAGGTATGTATCCAATTCCACCTGCGTTACATCGCCTTTTAAATTTTCACCGGCAACATCTGGAATCGCCCTGGATACCGTTGATTCAGATTTTTTTTCGTTACAAGATGCTAATAAGAGGATCGTTGCAACAGCGAAGGTTGAAATACGCATAACTATTAAAATTTTAGGTATTCATAAAAATATATTTAATATCTGAACTTTGCAATAGCCAGACTTCCTTAGCCAATACAATAATTAATTTATTTTGATTGGTACGGCAAATTCTTCCAGTGGGCAGGTGTTTTTCTTTCCATGAAATTTTAAAAACATTAGATTAGAAAATCTAAAAAAGGGAGGTAAATTCTAAAGAATAAATGAATTCGAGGGCGGCAAGTTTGTATATCACATTAAGGTTAATCGAATATTCGGTTAACGACAATAAAAATCAATAAGAGAAAAGGCTGAAATGTCTTATTTTTTTATAACAAACTTTCACAGCTAATATTCATTACTAAATTTTCAAGTGTTTCGGTATCAATGTAAGATCGAAAGAATTGGATATACGTCTTCATCAATTAAATAAAAATATAATTTCTGAAAAATACTCCGGAATAGGCACCCAGAAATGCAATAGGAATTGCGCCGGCAGCTCCATAATTGGAGCTGGTGATTATATCGAAACAAAAAATAAAGCCACCAATAATTATTGCCCATAGCCAAGCAAATTTCTTCATCAGATAACTTAAAATGAAAGAGAAAATTAAAACCAAGCCAACTATAATGCCAGTATCATTCCAGTTTTTTGAAGTATCTATTCTTCCAAGCATATAGCCAACGGTGCAGGCTAATAATAGAAGAACCCAGAATTTAAGATCACTTTTCTTGTTCATAAACGTTTAAGGTTGAATAAAGATTAAACTCTGTTGCATTAAATAATCATTAAAAAATATCTTTTCAAGTAAGTTAATGCCTTGCTTTAATTTGCTCATGTAAATTAAAAAAATGTTTGCAATTATTCAAACTACTCACTTCCATATTTTGATACCTCATTAATTTAATACTCCACAAATGATCATAACTTCCAATAGTACTATAGTAGTAAATAGAAAAAAGCCTGCGTTTCAGCGCAAGCTTTTTCATAAGAATTAAAAGATTTTGTCCTTAACCTTTTTTAAAATCCTGAGTTAACTCTACATCTTTTTTCACCACCCGCAATGTTTTAAACGAGTCATCGTTTTGCATGTGAACAACAAAAACGGTCGCTTTTCCAGGCTGATCTACTTTTTCCATTTTAGTGATAAAATAGTTACTGTAATGATCGTTGACAATTTTTACGATATTTCCCGCAAGACTTTCGGTTGGGTAAAGTTTGATTGTATATATCCAATTACCTTTTCTATCATAAGCAGAGGTAATAGAGTGATCATCTACTTTTGATTGAAGAATCATGCCTTCCTTCTCTAAGATCACTGCCGGATCTGAAATTGTTTCAAATTGACTGGCGAAATTTTTAACTGCTTTTTCTTTGGCAGTAAGCCTTGAGTTGCTTGCAGGACTTGTACCTAAGGCGTAGGTTGTTGTTACTAACGTTGTCATTAATAATCCCAGAATGGTTGATAAGATTTGCTTTTTCATTTTTTTTAATTTTAAGTTCTTTTTATTTTTTACTGAAGTTTTTTTTCATTTTTAAATTGTTTGCTTTGATTGCAGAACAAAAGTATTACGGCTACGCGGAGGTTTTTTATAAATGAGACGAACGGGCAAAGTCATGCTGCCAAATGGAAAAGAAAGGAGTTTGCCTCTATCAAGATAAATAATCTCAATTTTTTTATTTTATTTCCTTTTGCAAACTGAGCAAAACGATGGAGAGAAAAGCCTTCGGTGCTAAAAGTCTTGAACTCGAAGCAGTTGTTTTACAATGTTTAAATCATCCGGTATAAAAACGGAAACAGAAGTTGTAATTTTGTTTTTATAAAAATTAATAATATAAAAATTAAACTTATCATGAAAAAGAAAAATCTATCAAGAGGCATTCTTCTGATGTTTGCAAGCCTGTTAATGACGTCGTTTGTCTTCGCGCAGGGTGATAAATCAAAACGCCCTAGTCCTCCGGTGACAGCTACTGGTAAAATAATGGGTGCAACAATCACCATCAATTATAGCAGCCCGGCGGTAAAAGGAAGGAAGATCTGGGGAGACCTTGTTCCATATGATAAAGTGTGGAGAGCCGGAGCTAACGAGGCCACTCTTTTTGAAACATATAAAAATATAATGGTAGAAGGTAAGTCATTACCAGCCGGGAAATATAGTTTATACGCCATTCCTGGCAAAACAGAATGGGTTATCATTCTGAATTCGCAAACCGGGCAATGGGGAATAAAAATGGACGGCAGCACAACTGAAGATCCGGCAAAAGATGTGATAAGGGTTACAGTAAAGCCAGTAAAATCGTCGTCCTTTAATGAGCGACTGAAATATTCAGTTTATAAAAAGGGCTTTGCTCTTGAATGGGAAAATCTGAAGGTACCAGTTTCTGTAAAGTGATATTTTGATTGATATTTGTCGCGTTATTGCTACGACCTTTGGAGGGCAGCATAGCATTGTTTTGTTGTTGGATTTTTTATAATCAAAATACAGTTCTTAAAAAGTGCAGGTGGTTTATTTGTAAATTTCTTTTCATTTTTTTTGATTCTTTGTCAAAAGTTCCCGCTTATTATGGGGACTTTTTTGCTATATAACGGTTACGGTTACCTGTGCTATTAATTATAACTTTCCTGCGTGAAAAATTAGATTAATTTTTCAATTATTCTTTTTACTTCACTCTTAAAAATATTGGTCTTTTATTTTAGTTACATTCTTCTAAAAATTCCATTTTATATTCACTAATCGGTTCTTCGCGAAAACTTTGTGCTTCTGTTTTTTAAACAACAAATTGGCTAAGATGATGATCGAGGTGTTTATAGAGCATACTATTCCATTCGTCTTTGTTTAATTTTCCGAAAGAAAGAGACTCTTTCCCATCAAAGCTGTTTATTCCATTTTTTTGGGTCTTTTTTATGTAATTAATTAGCCGCTCTTTTTCAACATCAAAGTTTTTTGTCTCTTTCATTAAAAATTGAGGAGCAGTCCTGAGATTATGTTTATATGGAATGCCACTTACCACTTTATTTTTAATTAAGTTTTTCAAAATAAATCGCATAAATCCATTCGGTTTTGGATGAATGTCCTCATAAATCATTTCATAAGAAACACAACAATGCGCCAACATTTGGCCAACGGTCATTTTGCCCCACTTTGGCCTGGAGGTAGGAGAGAGCATATTAATCCTATGAATAACTTCCCCGGCTACTTCTTCCGTGAAAATGTTAGGTAATGTCATATTCAAATTACATGCTTCCTTTTAATTGGCCGGATCAGTATTTTTTCAAATAATATTTGACGGGGTGAATTCAAAGTTAACCTTATCACAAGATGCCAACGTTGCTGCCGGGTGGGAAAAGCCTATTTTCCTTTCAATTCAAGCTTGCCCGGGTTTTGGCCAGTCACTTCGTATTTGCTACCAATTTTCTTCAAAAGCAAATCCTGAAAATCATCATCAGAACCGCTGTGGGACACGGTAAATGAACCGGTGCCAGATGCAAAAGACTTATCCATAGATTTATAACCCTTTACACTTTTAATAATTTCTGTGAAAGCATTAAATGTATCATGATTGATATTAACGAAATCAATTTCGGTATCTACGGTACCGTCCGAATTGCCATTGCCAGCAAAATTTCCCTCAGAAGTTATATTGAGCGAATCTCTCATTCGGGCTAAGTATTCTACAGCTTCCACTACGCCATCTTCCATAACCGCTGCCACTGCAGGATCATTATCACCGGTTGACACCAATCCTAAAACTGATACACTCTTATTAGCCCTGGATTGAACGCGGAAAACACGTGAGACGATAACATCTCTTGTTTCCGGGTTAATCATTTTTAGATTGAATGCCATTTTCACTGTTTGTCTATTTGAGCCAACACCAATTACCCTCACTCCCTTATTTTGTGTGCTATATTCTATTACTTCACCAGTTACCACAATTTGGGCACCTACCTGTTTGCCAGCTTTGGGAGTTTTTTTATTGCTGTAGCCGTTATTTCCCGCATCTATTTCCTTTGTCAAGTCCGAACTATTGTTTAAGCTTTCTAAAACCCGATAGCAATTAACTCCCTGCAAAGCGTTTGTGAGCATCGTCGTTAAATTATCACCCAATGTGGGCGGGATTTGTGCCACCTCGTTATTCCTATTGCCGCCGCTAAAAGATCTTAGTACGTTGATCCTGTTATTAGCAGCAGTGCTTGTAGTATTGGAACTTTGCGGTGTGCTCGTTGTTACCGAAAAACGTGTAACGCTTAGTCGGGCGCGCTTTTCAAGTGGCATGCTTGAACATTGTTGTTTTACTTCTTCCATGGTCACCTTTTCATCTTTCTGTGAAAATCCTTTTTTAACCCCACAAATACAAATAATGAAGAGAATTAGTAATTGCTTTTTCATAATAAACGTAGTTTTTGAATAATTAATTTGGAGCAAACGCAGTGGGTATAAATTTAATTTAAAAAGTATTAAAAGTGAAATGTTCTTCTTATTAAATTTGGAGTTAAAACAATTTTTGTCACTATTTTTTATGGGGTAATGAAAAATAAAAAAAAGTTGAAAATTTTACTCATTTTGGGAATCCGTTGATTTTCATTCAAACAGTATATTTTTAAAATATGGCGAATCTAAAATCACGCGTTCGCCCCGTCAACATGTATTTATTAGTTGCTAGCTTTCATTTATTATGTGGTAGCAATTAAAAAAGGAATTTTATGCGAAGCACCATGTACCTAGCTACATTAATAAGTCAGATAAAGACTTCTTTCTTTATGGTGATCATTTAGATGTTATTTACGAGCAATCACGCTTTTTTACGGAAGACTGTTTTATATAGAATTGCTCAATTTTAAACAAAATTTTGTAATATCAAAAAATAAAAAATGAAGTTTTCAATGGCAGCTCCAATATGATCGAAAAAAATAAAAACCATATTATTTAATTAATATTATGTATTTTGTTTAAAATTTGGATTAATACCTATGAGGCCAAACTATTAAATCCCTTTCGGTCTCCATTATCTTATAAATAATTCCTCAGATTACAATGCTTGTTATCAAGAAATCATTGTATCAACAATTGTAACTATCCAAGCTCCAGTGATTAGGTATTTTAAAACTATGAACAAATTATTGTTCTGAAATCAAGAAATTGTATTTAGTAATATTAGCGGAATATTTGTTGCAAAATTTGAATTAATTGGATAACGAATCAATAACCGTTTGAAGCGGCATTGTTTTATAAAAAAAATAATTATGGAAAAATCCTGGTACATGTTATATATAAAACAAGCCTCTGAAAAAAAAGTGTCAGCCTTTTTAAAGAGAAAAAAAATTGAAACTTTTTTCCCTACGTCACGCAGGCAATTAACAAGAATTGAAAGAGTTACTAACCCATCGCAACCGTTATTTAATTCATACCTCTTTGCCAATTTAAAGGAAAGCGATTTCTTTATTTTGGAACGCTTGAATAATTTAGTAAACGTCGTTTATTGGAAGAATAAGCCTGTCCAGGTAAAAAGCGAGGAAATTGAAGCCATTAAGGAATTTACCACTATCTACGATTGTGTTAAACTTGAAAAATCTCCGGTGGATTCCAGGGATGAAGTCAATACAGAAGATAACTCTTCTTATACTATGGACGGAATTGCGTTGTCGGTTAAGAAAAATTCCATTAAAACGAAGCTTCCTTCTATTGGCTTTACAATGGTTGCGGAGTTATCAAGCGAAAGAGAATTGGAAAAGCATTCAACATCTACAGAAAACAATAAAATAAATTTTTATGGCATCAGAAATTTGAAACTTCGTTTAATGTCTAATAGGCAATAATGGAGTTTCGAGATAATTATTGAGACGCTTCATAATTTGTCAACGGGTATTCAATCGGAGTATACCTTCTGTTCCGATTGAATAGATGCTAAGAATTCAAATCAATAGATCAAACGAATTTTAAGGATTGCTCCAACTTTATTTAGCTGGAATTTTTTGGCGGCGACTGATTTAAACTTAAATCTGTTGGCGTGGAGGGAAAAATTCAGTATGTCAATCCTGAATTATCATTCCTAATATCTATATCATTTGTTATTTGGCCGCCGGTAAGTTTTATTTCCCTTATTCAAGAGTGAAGAATACCTTGTTTGCTTAATTATATAATTTGGGAACAGCGCATGATTCTTAATTTGAAGTGTTTTTTTTTGGAATTGCAGATTTATAATTATATCTATTTTGGTGAAGTAATGCCAGTTGCTAAAAGGTGTTTTCACTTTAATTTTAAAGGAAAATCACGGTTTTTTTATAATCAGTTGGTATTCTTTAGTCAGAACTATAGTTTTACGCAATATTATTTTCTAACTTCAAAATTTATTTATGCCAAATCATTTAGCTTTCGACGTCAAAATTGCCAGAACTGAAATTGAAAAAATATTATCGAATAAAGATGTCGACTACATAGTTGTATCAGGTACGTCAACCTACCTTGGTCATGACAAGTGGGAAGTGAAAACTAATGCAGAGGGATTTACTGCTGATCACAAACCCAGCGATCATCCAATAATTGCCGGTTGCATTCAGCCATGTCCCTGATATTTATTGAGATGATAGCAGATTTAGTAAATGTATTAATGGAAGCAATTTGAGACAAGTTTTTAAAGATATTTTAGAACCCTTCTCTTATTTAATATATGCAGTTTCTTTTTTTATAATGCTGAATAAAGGCATTCCGCGTATAAAAAAAATTCTCTTTATTTATTATTTAATTTCTATTCCGTTGATTTCGGTGGGAGTGTTTACAAAAAATCTGATTGTAAACCATGTGGTTTATAACGTATTTTTTTTTATAACAATTTGCATTCTTTCCCTTTATTTTAAATCAGTCATTTTTGATAGGACAAGGAGGATCTTAATTAACATTGTCCTTATCATTAACGTGGTTTTATTTGTTATATACGACCTGATAAATGGTGGGTTAGCTGATATCAATACACTTTCATATGCGGTTACCTATTTAAGTGTCCTTATTTATGCTCTACTATATTTTGAACACCTGATCCGAAACGTAAATGAGTTGAATCTCCTTCTTCAGTTTGACTTTTACCTGGTTTCCGGATATTTATTATATTTTTTTAGTTGTTTTTTTATTATCTTATTTTATGATAATGTTGAAATAGAAGAACGCGCTGTATTGTGGTCTCTACAAAATGTTATTCTTTTTCTAAGTTCTATTCTTACAATATCTGGTAGTTTATGGATACATCATCGGAAGAAATTTATTTAATTACGGAAATTGCACCGATATTTATTATTACGATTTTTCTTCTCATAGTGGCCACAGGAATAATTATGCTGGCGCTTGTTTATCAAAAAAAGCAAGTTCAATATTTACGAGAAAAAGAGCAACTAAAAGTGGTATATGAAAAGGAAATTTTAGCCACACAACTTGAAATTCAGGAGCAAACTTTTAAAAATATTTCGCAGGAAGTACATGATAATATCGGACAAGTGCTTAGTTTAGTTAAGTTGAATATTAATACTATGAACCCCGACGATCCTGTTCCATTGCAGGTCAAAATAAACGCCAGCAAGGAACTTATTACCAAGGCAATAAAGGATCTGCGAGATCTTTCAAAAAGTTTAAATACAGATTATGTAAAAGACCTTGGACTGGTAAGGGCGATAGAATATGAATTGGAAATGATAAAAAACAATGGTTCATATGAAATTCAATTTGATGTAACCGGAAATAAATATCGACTGGAATCTCAAAGGGAACTGGTACTTTTTAGAATAGTACAGGAAGTGTTGCATAACATCATCAAGCATGCAAAAGCCACATCAATCGTAATGGCTCTTTCGTATGAGCCTGCAATGTTTTCTTTAACAATAGCCGATAACGGGGTTGGTTTTGATGCAAGTATAATTAATTCAAACAATCTAAATGGATCAGGCCTTGGAATACGAAATATGCAGAACCGGGCAAAGATCATTAATGGTAATTTTAACCTTACCAGCACTTTGGGAGCAGGTACAACCATAATCCTTACAGCACCAAATAAAATTTCAAAATCCTGATTATGGTAACTGTTGTATTAGTTGATGATCACGTACTGCTGCGAAATGGACTCGCCAATTTGATAGAAAGTTTTGGCAATTACAAAGTATTGTTTGAAGCCGACAATGGCAAACAATTTATAGAAAAACTTGGCCCAAAGTTAATACCCGATATTATTTTAATGGACATTAATATGCCAGCGATGGATGGCTACGACACGGCGCTTTGGGTTAGAGATCATCATCCGGCGGTGAAAATTCTGGCGTTGTCAATGTACGATAATGAAAATGCTGTGATAAGAATGTTCAAGGTGGGCGCACGGGGATACATTCTAAAAGACTGCGAACCAGGAGAATTGAAATCAGCATTGGGCGCAGTAAATACCAAAGGATTTTATTATTCGGAAATGGTCACAGGAAAATTAATCCATAACATTAATACCCTCGATGATAAAGAAAGTCAGGCAAAAAGTATTATTAAATTGACCGATCGTGAAATGTCGTTTTTGAGGCTGACATGCACAGAGCTCACTTATAAAGAAATTGCTGATAAAATGATTCTAAGTCCCAGGACAATTGACGGGTATCGCGATGATCTTTTTCAAAAATTAAATATCAAAACGCGCGTCGGCCTGGTTATGTATGCGATCAAAAATGGGATCACCACACTGTAGCGTAGTGCACTTTTATAGAATTATATTTTTGATATTTCTTTCTTACTTCATGCCCCTCTTTTAAATACAACGACTTTAGCAATTTATCTTCCTGCATTTTTTGAAGTGAAAGCCGGGTGAATTAAAACAAAATATTTTTTTATTCTGAGATGAGATTTACCTTCTTCATTCAATTATAATTAAATAAAATTGCCTTTCATCTAAATTCTTGTTCATACTTTATTATATTTAATATTCACCAGAAAATCAAAAGCATGTCAAATTGGGGTCCATTAGCTGAGCGTTATAATGTAAATCGGCAAAGAAAAATACTTGCTCTTGATGGCGGCGGCATCAGGGGTGTACTAACTCTTGAAATTTTATTGGAAATGGAAACGCAGTTAAAAGCAGCTTTGAAAAAAGGTGATGATTTCCGCCTTAGTGATTTTTTTGATTATATAGGCGGAACGAGTACAGGGGCCATTATTGCTGCAGGGTTGTCCATAGGCTTATCTGTAAATCAACTGATTGATTTTTATGAACAAAAGGGAGAAGCCATGTTTGATAAAGCATTTCTTTTAAAAAGGGTGAAATATTTTTATAACGATGGCCCGCTTTTACAAGAGCTCAAAAATACTTTCGGAACAGGTGACATGGATCTTAATACAGGTAATTTTAAATCATTACTGCTGGTGGTAACTATGAACCGAAGCACAGATTCTCCCTGGCCGATAAGCAATAATCCAAATGCAAAATACAATAACCCTGACAGGCTCGATTGCAACTTGCGTATACCCCTTTACCAGTTAGTACGCGCGAGTACGGCTGCTCCTGCCTATTTCCGGCCTGAGACCTTGCAATGGGATCCTCAGAATCCAGAAAAGACATTTGTATTTGTGGATGGTGGCGTTACACCATATAATAACCCGGCCTTTCTATTATATCGTATGGCAACTCAACCAGCTTATGGACTTAACTGGAAGAAAGGAGAAAAAGATTTAATGATCGTCTCGGTTGGTACCGGCTCTGCTCCAAGTCCCGGCGTGTACGATAATTTACTTTCAACATTAAAAGAATTGCCAACTAATCTCATGTATGCCATGCAGGTGGACCAGGATATTAATTGTAGAACTATCGGCCTATGCAAATTTGGAGCTCCGATTGACAGGGAGCTGGGTGATATGGTTCCCCTGGATAATGATGGCAACATGCAAAATGTGGAGAGTGCAGTTCCTCCGCACTTTAGCTACGTTAGATATAATGCAGACTTAAGCGATAAAGGTTTAAAAGATCTGGGATTGGATCATATCGATAGTGATGATGTAAGACAAATGGATTCTGTTCAATTTATGCCGCAGCTTCGTGAAGTAGGAAAAGCTGCAGGAAAGCAGCAAGTAAAGATGGATCATTTCGTTTCGTTTATATGAGGCCGTTAGTTACGTGTAAAATGGATGCTAAGAGCTTGCTTCAAGAAGCAGCGATTTATTACTTTAATATTGAACCGGTGAGAAACATTTTATAATGAAACAATAATTTTATGATAAAAGTTTTTATCGTCAGGCCATTTGGTGAAAGATCAATCTTAAAAAAAGATACTACAACCGGAAATATAAATACCATAAAATATAATTTTGATACAGTTGAGGCAGAATTAATAAGGCCCGCTATGAAAGAATTAAATTTATGGGGAGGCACTACAGGCGAAGTCTTTGAAGCAGGCGATATAAGGGAAGATATGTTTTCAGAACTTCTTTTGGCGGATATAGTGATCGCAGATATTTCCATTTATAATGCCAATGTATTTTATGAATTAGGTATCCGCCACGCATTACGAGACAAAAGAACTATTTTAATAAAAAGCCGTGGTTTTGACGAAACACCTTTTGACCTTATTGGGTTAAGGTATATCGCTTATGAAAAGGAAAACCCTTCGGCGGCTTTGCAAACCCTAATTAAATCAATTGATGAAACGATAAAAGCTGATAGAAAAGACAGCCTTGTGTTTAATATTTTACCTGCACTACAGACCCAGGATCCTGAAAAATATTTAGCGTTGCCGGAAGATTTTATTGAGGAGGTTACTATTGCAGAACAAGCCAGGCTTTCTGGCAAGTTATCTTTATTGGCATATGAGGCGGAAAGTTTTACCTGGCAATTTCCTGCACTTAGGCTTATCGGGGAGGCACTATTTAAACTCAACGCATTTGGTACCGCAAAATTGGTGTGGGAAAAAATAAGAAATTATAAGTCGGGCGATATACAGGCTAATGACCGGCTGGCAACCATTTATCAGCGACTTGCGGAAATGGAAATGAAGCGGAACCCCGATGAAGGAAATGCTTTTTTGGTAAAATCAGATCTTGCAATAGGAGCGTTAATCAATAATACAACCTTAGGTAGTTATGAAATTGCAGAAGCTTATGCATTAAAAGCGAGGAATGCCAAAACGCGCTGGATAAATTCATGGAGCGAATCGCCGGAGAATGAACGGGGTGCCAAAGCCTTGCAATCCATTAATCTTGAAAGTTCTTTAAATAGTTATGAAAAAGGATTCTGCGAAGATCTTAATCATTTTTATTCGGGCATTAATGCACTTGGGCTTCTAATTACAACGATAACTCTTGCAGAAAATAATCCAGGTATATGGGAGTTGGCATTTGATTCAAAGCAGTTAGCTGACCAGAAATTAATTGAATTAACAAACAAGTCTAATCAACTTTCTGTAACTGTAAAATATTCTATTGCATCCGCTAAAAATAAATTGGATTTAAGAGGTGCGAGTGATGTTTGGTTAAATATTACTGAAGCAGATTTCATGTGCCTCACTGCCGTAATCCCCGCCAGGGTAGCTTCTATCTATACAAAAGTATTGCAAGACGCGCCCGGCTTGAATACGGACGCTACAACACGGCAGTTGAAATTATATGAATCACTTGTAGTAAAATCTGAAAATGTAAAAGCGGCATTGAGTGCTATGCCACCATCAAACGCAAGTAAAAAACTAGTTACATATTTCTTACTATTTACCGGGCATATGATTGATAAGCCCGATAGGAAAGAGCCTCGTTTTCCCGCTTCAAAAGAAGTAGAAGTACGGAAAGCGATTAAGGATAAGTTGGTATTGGAAAAGAATAAAATGGAAGAAGGCAGCGTACTTTGTGGAGTAGCGGGAGGAGCATGCGGCGGCGATATTTTATTTCATGAAATCTGTGCTGAACTTGATATTCCTTCACAAATGTTCCTGGCTATTCCAAGGGAAAAATTCCTTGTTGAATCAGTTGCTTTCGCCGGCATTGATTGGATCGAAAGGTTCGATAAGTTGTATGAAAAGTTACCACACCCGGTTTTATCGGATCAAAAAGAACTACCGAAATGGTTGCAAAAAAAACCAGGATATGATATTTGGTCCCGCAATAACCTTTGGGAATTAAACTATTCGCTTGTCAATGGTGGAATGAATATGACATTGCTCGCGCTTTGGGATGGGAAGTCTGCAGATGGCCCCGGCGGCACAGAGGATATGGTAACCCTTGCAAAGAAAAATGGTTCGAAAACCGTTATCATTGATATATAACCGTTGCAATTATTTGCCAGGCTTGCGCGAAGCTTTTGTTCTGAAAAATCTTGTTATACATTCATGATCCCCAATTGCTGAAATGTTTCAGGGCCCACAATTCCATCCGTTCCTAAATTATTTTGAAGTTGAAAAGATTTAACTGCCGTCAAAGTACTGTTATCGAAAATGCCATTTTCAACCATAGGCGGATTTGCTCCTTTTACATTTAACGCTTGCTGAATTTGAACTACCGCTTCACCTCCATCGCCCTTGCGAACATACGAACCTGTGGTTAGTTTTTTGCCGGGAACATTTGGCAGGCTTTCTTCTTCCTGGATGAAGCCGAACAATTCAGGCGTCACAATTCCTGTTACAGTCAGGGCGTGCTTTTGTTGAAATTGCTTTACAATATCCTCTGTTCCAGGGCCAAAGCATCCATCCACTTTAACATCATAATCAAGATTAAATAACATCTTTTGCAGGTCTGAAACATGGCTTCCTGTATCGCCGTTTTGTAAGGTATCGTCCTGCGGCTGAGCGGGAGCATTGTCAAGTGCCTTTGGCGTTACGAAAGCCCTTACTAACGATCTGTTTCGGTTGCGCAACATTACTTTTCCTCCATCACTATTATTCCCAACTTCAGTGTTTCCTTCCCAAGCCTTAAACACCGTTCTTCCCGCATCGAGCCATTGAACAAAAATGCCGGTATGATCGCAAATGCCATCTCCGCCCCAATCATATAAAACGATATCGCCGGGTTGCGGATCTTTAACTATGCATCCTTTACCGTTCCAGTAAACATAACCCGATTGACAGGATTGATAACCATTTGTAGTATCAATTGTTTCCAGGTGATGGCCCGCATGATCATACACCCAGCTTACAAAAATTGCACACCATTTAACTCCGTTAAGGCCATACCATATTCCATATTTCGTTTTATTTGAATTAGGTGGCGATTCAGTGATTCCTTCCTGCGAAGCAGCGGTATCGATAATAGTTTGACGTGACATAGTTTTATTTTATTGGTTAGATCTTATTTTAAAATGTTCCTCTTGTTTAGATGATTAATAAAACTGATCAAGCTATTTAAGTACGATCACAATTATAAAAAACTATACATGGCCAATGATAGAGCCTACGGCTTTTTGAAGTACGTCGATCGCCGCATTAGCTGCGTTTTGAGCGGCCACTTTACTTATAATTGCGATCGCATGTAATTCAGAAGTCATGATATCTTTTTCATCGTCAAGGCGGTCTTCAAAGAATTGTTCATCTATCTGATTTTTGAGCCGAAGGCTCGCTAATAAATCGAGGCGCAATCTTCTGCTTTGCAAAAAGCTACTAGCAGGACCTTTTACCATGTCCCAATTCTCTTGTACTGCACCTTTAACGGCAACTAACATTTGTGCAAGTACTTCGTCAATGTTAAAATCCATTTGTATAAAATTTTATTTTTAAAAAATGCTTGTACAGATTATTTTGCTTTTTTCAACGCGAGTTCTTCAATCAAAACCGGTCTCCAAAATGCCTGCAATTGTTCATGATAAATCGTAAGCTCGCCATTTGAAAGTGACTTTTTATTTCGATGATCTTCCATGGCTTTTGCAAAATAATCACGTAATTTTTGCACAGAGATAATGATGTCATTGGCTTTTGGCCTGATTTCATCCTGGAATAAAATGGAGTTTATTTCCACTTGCACATCCAAATATTTATCTTCATACATGCTGAAATTTTTTGAATCAGGAGCTGCAACAATCATTTGCAAGTAAAGTCGATCCGACATTTTTGCCCCATTTTTTATTTGTTCCTCCATGTCGGCATTATATTGCGGCACCAGGCGAATGGCACAACTATTCAGGAGTATAGTTAGCATAATCAATGAAACAAATGTTTGGAAGTATGCCGGAATTCCTTGTCCTTTTAAAAGCATTTTTTTTAAGTTTATTTATAAGTGATAACGATATTCTTAGATCATTCCAATTAATTTTTATTTTTATCATCACCTGCAGATATTACCGGTTTGGCACCGGTGCTTCTCAGGTTGGATACTTTGTTTAACACATCAAACCAAAATGGTGCGCCTAACATAATTGCCAGAATTGTCGCCAGTAGCCCCGTAATTTTTGAAAATAATAACAGTGCGGAAAAATGTCCATTTCCATCATTTAATTCACCTTGCTTCCAGGTTAGTGGCATCACATCATTTAATCCAAGTTTTGCTTTGCTTATGTCAGACACTTTTTGAATCATTTTATTTTTTATTTCCTGCGCAGACAAACCATTGATTGAAGAAGTATCGGTATTTGCAATTTTCATTTGCTCAACCTGCCTGATGAAATCAGAATCAGTTCCTGCGCTATATGCCTGCATTGCAATCCTGGTGCGAGCTTCAGGATTACTGTATAAATATTTTGATAATGAAATACTATCGGCGTTTAAAAAAATAGTAACGATTGTTGCAACAATTAACGTTGCCGGACGCGAATATTTTTTCTTTAAATTACCTGTAATTCGTTCCATAGAAGAATCAAACCAATTCTCTACCTTGCTCCTGAATATTTCAATTTCACTTTCTGTTTTTTTTGTGAGAGCGAGGTAACTATCTTTTGCTTCATTAGCGTAAATAAGTAAAACACGCTGAAATTCAGTGGATAGCAAGGTGGTTTTTTCAAAAGCCGATATGAGTTCATCAATATCTTTTGCAATGCTACCAGGTTTTGCCGGATCAAACGTAATTTTTTCAATTAACGCCGATGTGAAATTTTTTGCATCTATATAAGAAGTTGATTTTCGATTGCCCGATAACGCAGTTACTGAACAGTGGTCCATTATTGCCTGCCCAAGACTGACACGACTTCCATCAGGTTGCGTAATAAGTTTATCGAAAATTTTAAACAGCCAATCTTCGAGTACGGTTGCCCGTGCCCTGAGACCTGTCAAAATCATTTCAACTCCAGAGCTGCTAATTATGCTCAGAAGAAAGTACACAAAAATAATTCCGATAACGAGGTCAAGAATTGGGAACCCGCTCATTGATTGGTTTTTTAATTCTTTCGATTAGTCTATACTATTATAACCTTATTCATGGGTTACGTGCAACGCATAATCTTCAAACAAGATCTATTTTTTGTAAATCAAAATATTAGAGAGGAAAGTCTTTGAGGGTTTTTACAAGATTGGACATACCAAACTAATAAAAGGTTTTCACAATTCAAAACACTTTATCTGATAACTATTTTTATTTAATTATTATGGCAATAAAATAACGTTGCTGCTTCGGTAAAGATTTTCCTCAACGCATCTGTTTCTTTATTTTTTAATTAAAAGTTTACCTTGACTCAAAGCATAATTAACCGGAAATTTTCCATCAAAAAAATAATTTCCCAGGAACGCTTGATGTACCGCTAGTTAATAAAACTGCAATTATTGAGTGAAGAAAAATGCCCTTTCGCTATTTTTATTTAAAAAAAAATACGTTTGAAATAGACGACTTATTGAACTCAAATATCCAGTAGATTTTTGAAGATTGCCTGACGAAATCAATATTTACCGAATAATTTTATTGCTCAAAAAATGAGGGGGAACATTTCTTAATCTATATCATTGGAAATAAGATCCCAATCGACCTAATTTTGCATGTAAGATTTAGAAAACAAAAAATAAATTTAAAATCATGTATAGAAATATTCAAAAGATTATTGCCGCGCCATTGGTAAATATGGGCCCGATTCAATTACGTCAGCCAATTCCCATTGCGGGCACTGATCAAATAAGCCCTTTTCTTTTGTTGCATCATTTTGATATTATGATGGAACCGGGACATAGTAATTTTGACGTGCCGCCACATCCTCACAGGGGTTTTATGCCAATTACTTTTATGTACGAAGGCGCAGTGGAACATGAGGATTCTCTTGGCAATACCAAAGTAATCGGCAACAATGAAGTACAATGGATCAATGCGGCAAGAGGTATTATTCATTCAGAAAAAACCGGGAAAGAATTTGCTAAAAAGGGCGGAAGGTTTCACGGCATACAATTATGGATTAACCTGCCCGCGACACAGAAAATGAATACACCTTCTTACCAGCCAATTACAAAAGATGAGATCGTGTTGATGGAAAAAGATGGCGTTCAATTCAGGTTGGTTTCTGGCAAGTTTGAAGGACAAACCGGGCCCGGCAAATCCGATGTAATTACCGCTATGATCCGCATGGTTGCAGGAAGCAATAAAACGCTAAGTTTACCCGCAACAAACAACGTATTGCTTTATGTATTAGAAGGTGGCATAACAGTAAATGGAGAAAATGCAGCAAACCAATATGACCTTATTTCGTTTAAACACACGGAAGGAGCAATAAGTTTTACGGCAAATAGCGATTGTGCGTTACTGTTAGTAGCTGGCGAACCTATAAATGAACCACTGGTAAGCCATGGCCCGTTTGTAATGAATACTCAAACTGAAATTATGGAGGCTATGAGGGATTATCAAAATGGGAAAATGGGCTTTTTATACTGAGCAAAGCTCAAAAAAAACAGGTAACCAGAAATAAGAAACGAGCTATGACAACTAATAAACTTTTTGTATTATTAAAAATAAATTGAAAGTTATATGCAAAAACAGGAATGGCCCGAATTAAAATTTGATGCATTGAAAGATACCATTGCTACAGTGCAGTTATGGACACAAATCGTTGGGAAAATACGGCTAAAAAAAATGCCCTGGATTAACCATTCATGGCACGTCGCGCTATATGTTTCGCCGCGAGGCCTGACTACACGAAGTATAAATTACGAAAATGGAATTTTTGAATTAGAATTTGATTTTATTAACCATAAACTTTTAATTACAACAAGCAATGGCGGGGAAGCCTTTTTAAATTTATACCCAAGAACGGTAGCATCTTTTTACAAAGAGCTTTTCGAAAAATTAAATGGTTTGGGCATTGACGTGAAAATTTATGCAAAGCCAAATGAGGTAGATCCTGCCATCCCATTTGCTGAAGATGAAATCCACAAAAGCTATGATCCGGTTCAGATAAATTTATTTTGGCAGGCGCTCGTTAAAATTCAACCGGTCTTTACGGAATTCAGGTCGAAATTTGCGGGGAAATGTAGCCCTGTTCATTTATTTTGGGGCGGTTTTGATCTTGCTGTAACCCGCTTCTCTGGGAGAGAAGCTCCGCTATATGAAAATGCAATGCCTAACATGCCTTTAAGAATTATGCAAGAATCCTATTCTCATGAAGTTTCAAGCGCGGGATTTTGGGCAGGTAGTGAAGTTTTTCCTGAGCCGGTATTCTACTCGTATAGTTATCCGACTCCGCCTGCATTTGGCGAACAACAAGTGTTACCAAAAGAGGCCTTTTATAGTAACGAGATGGGAGAATTTTTTCTTCCTTATGATGTCGTTAGAAAATCAACGGAGCCTGAAAAAATGTTGATGCAATTTTTGCAATCAACCTATGAAGCCAGCGCCAGGACAGCTAATTGGGATACAAAATCTTTGGAATTCAAGTTCTTTGATAGGCACTAATGTTCGGTTATTTAATGCCATAAAAATTGAAGAATAAATAATCACGAAACTACTTTCCGCTTAAGTTAAATTCGCTTTAAAACACTAAAATAATTTTCATATTTTGTTATTTCTATGTTGATAATTGAAGTTTAAAAAATATTTTCAAAAGTGCAGTTAGATGTATATTTAAATTAAGGAAAACGAGTTTGTGACACTGAACACGATTTATAACATAGTAAAAAATGATCCCAATCCCACGACTTATTTATGCAGTGCCAGGGAAATTATTTTAAGACAATTAAACGATTGGGACACGATACGGGAGCACCTTAAAATCCTGGAAGAAAATAAGTTTGTTGTGTTAAAACATCTGGATAAAATTGCAATTTCTATCACACCAATCGGCATCACCCGGGTAAATGATTCAAATTTAAACCAAGGCTTATTGACATCAAACTTTAACGACGCGTTGATCCCTTAAATAGTTAACTCGCATTGATTTAATGCGCAGAAAATTAACCTACCTATTTATATATATCATAAACAGGATTCCCAAACCTTCTAATAAGGTAACCAATAGAATTCCTTTTATTGCTTCTTTATCTTCGTTTTTCTTTTCCATTTTATCTGCTATTAATTTTAATTTTATAAAAAATCTCCAATTCGTTTTTCATTTAATTTTTCCCGAAGGAGCGTTAGAGGTTTCAAAATTGAAAAGGCAAAGTTAACAGCAACGAATTAGAATCCCAAAATAGAAATGAAAGCAACTTTTTTTTAGAACGTAATGGTCCATTACTCTTTTATTTAAAGCAAAAAAATGTTGCTGTATCAAATTAAAACGAGCTAACAGGCTTAAAAAATAAAATGTAACTCTTCGGTTATAAAATAATTCAGCAACTGTTTTATTGCAATAATTATTTGGTATAATATTTCTTTCTTTATTTGGCTTCGATCTTTAAAATAGTCTGCGCAAATTACAAGAAACTATACAGTAAATAGCTGTATTTTCAACACGTGTGTAGATTCAATTCCACAAGCAACGGACATATTGGGCAATATTATTTCACTGATGATCCAAAAGTTCAGTAAAATAAGGCATTAGGCACAGTTATTTTTTTGGCAAAGTTTTATGTATATATTTGATTAAATACACATTTTTAAACCTTAAAACTTTTTTTATCATGGGCAACTTGTTATACATTATCGCGGTAATACTTATTATCATTTGGGCGATTTCTTTCTTAGGGGGATTTTTTACAGGTGGTATCATTCACATTCTATTAGTAATAGCAGTGATAATGATTATCATAAAACTCGTAAACAGAGCTTAATTATTTTTAAATAATTAAAATGTGTTGAAGACTGATATGGACCGAAAGGTCCATTTTTTTTATTTCTTTTTTTTAATGAATGAATAAAAATTAAAAAGTTTCACTCAAGCCAGCCACCTTTAAAACCGGCATTTTTTAATCCATTAACTAAATGTGGGGATTTCTTTAAAATATTCCACATCAAGCCTGACTTATAATTTTCAATCATCAAAATAACAGGGCCTTGATTTAATCCGAATTGCCAGGGTGACACCCAGCCTTTTGGTTTTGTGGATTTATCTGGAAAAGTTGGATTATAACTCGCATCAAATCCGTAGTTATAATGTTTCTTTAAATCAAGCTTTTCAATTGCATGGCGCATGGTTGCCAACACAATTTCGGGGGCAAAGGCGAGAGAAGCTGCAACCGCCCATGGAGAAATGGTTCCATCATCAGGCCCGTAAGGAATTCCGCGGGCTACATAGTCATAAAACTTTCTTTTTGTACCGTCAATTTTTCGAGTACACGGGCCAGGTCCGTCACTTGCTGTAAAGCCCCAGCCATTCTTGCTATATCCTGCATAACCTAACGGATTATCGATTGCGTATTGCTGCTGCACCAGCGTTGCGCGCCTGCTATTTTCAAAATAGTCTATTCCTACTTTTCGGTTTTCATCATCCATTATGCCTTTAAAGTCAATCCATATTTGCGACATTTGATGAATAAAAAGAGGCCCTGCATAAATACATTCTAAGTCATAAAATTTTTTCCATTCAAAAGTCTCGATCCATTTTTTATATCCAGATGATTTTATAGGAAATGTGGGAGAGCCGAGTGCAAGTATGTAAATGATATGTGCTTCACTGTATCTGTTGTTCCATCGATATCTTAAAAAACCTGATTCTGGCTTCCAGCCATGGGTAATCGAATCTTTACCATTTGTCGCCCATTGCCAATCCACCCTATTATAAAGAAAATCAGCAACTTCCCGAATTTCCGTTTCTTGTTTATTTTTTTCAGTAAAATAATATCTTGCACACATTATTCCTATTAATAAAATGGCTGTATCAACGGTCGATAGTTCGCTTTTCCAGGCACGTTTTCCACTTCTCATATCAAGGAAATGATAATAAAATCCTTTATAGCCTGTTGCATCAACTTCGGTTCCCTGCCCGCTATTTTTAAGAAAATTTAAAACTTTAATTGTTTTGCCGACAGCATCTTCCCTTGAAATAAATTTGCGTTCCACTCCTGTAACATAACAACAAAGTCCCATGCCAACGCAGGCAATACTTGCGGGCGATCCGGGTTGAGTTTTGTCTGCTATTAAACCTGTTTCATCGTCAACCTCTGTAAGGAAATAGGTAAACGTTTCTTTCTGCAAAAGGTCCAGCATTTCCTCGTCTGTTCCCTGCGGATTTAAAATCGGGGAATCCTCTTTTATAGTTAAACTCATTATTCAAATTCTAAAGTGATGTAAGCAATTCCCTGCGGAGGTAAAGTTGCTTCCACAGCCAACCAACTTTTTTCTTGCTTAGTCAGGTGCGGCTCTTTTACCAATGCCGAAGTTACTTCTAAACTATTCACCTGCACAGGACTAAGACTTGAGGGCTTTCCCATTTCAACCCAACTTTTTCTTGGGTTAGCATGGCGATCATCCAACTTTTGAATGAAGCAGTTTTTGATTTTATTATTATTTTTTAGTTGAATTTTTACCGATTCTGTTTTTATAGGATGGCGCGGCAATGCCCAGTTAGTAATGATAATATTTATAAGGTTTTGCTTTTTTATAATCCAAACGTCAACCGTTTCATGTTTCCCCTTAACCTGTAAAAGTTTTTCGCCCAGGTTATGCAATATTTCATAAGCACGAAAAGCGGGTTTTGGTATTCCGTAAATATTCATTAAACCAAAACCTCCGTGAAAGGGAACTGACGAAAAATAGTTCTCTTCAAAAATATCGGAGAAAGTCCAATAGCTATAACCATCAACAATTCCATTTGCCTCTAATATAGTTTTTATAATGAAACATGCAGCATAAGGCTCATCGTGTAAATCATCAAAAGGATTTGAAGAGGTGCACCATTCTGTATAATATAAAGGGTAATCGCCGCTTTGCTTTTTAGCTTTTTTTGCCTCTTTTTGGAGCGCGCTCCTTTTGCTTTTTTGGAGTTGAGTAATTGTATCATCTCCGGGTTTACCAAACGAATCAGTTGGATAATGATGTGTTGAAATGAAATCAAACGGAACTTTATTTTCTTCGCAATAAGTCCTAAACTCCGGTATCCATGCATTGCTTGCTGTTGCCGGTCCGCCGACTTTCAAATTTTTATTTACCTTTTTTATTGCCTTCGCCGTATAACTGTATAGTTTAAAATAATCCGCCTGCGTGGCTTTCCAAAAAGCATCCAGATTGGGTTCGTTCCATACTTCAAAAAACCATTGCTGAACCTCTGCTAAACTGTAACGCTCCACCCAATGCTTTATTAATTTTTTTATAAGCGTTTCCCAATCATTATAATTTTTTGGTTGCGATACATTTCCTTTATAATGAAAAACAATCTCCGGCCCCGAAGAAAGCGCATTCGGCATAAATGACAATTCCATAAATGGCCGCATACCAATTGAAAGTAAAAAATCACATATTTGATCAGCATTAAAAAAGGAATATACAAACTTATTGTTCTCATCTACCATTGTTCCAACATCGTCAGAAAGTATTCCATGAAAACGAACATGTTTAAAACCAAGTTCCCTTTTACACCTCGATAATTGCTTTTGCCAATCTGCTCGCAGCGCCAGCGTTGCATGTCCACTTCCTACGGTGTGTTCCCAAAAATGATGTAGAGGAGTCGGCGTGCTTTGCAGGTCGCATTTAAATTCAACATATGACATTGACAAATTATTTTAATGGTGTTGGTTAAAGATTCTCATGCTTAGTTAAATAAATTTTGAAAAAAAATGTCTTTCATTAAACAAACATTACAGAAGCAACAACCAGATTGTATATAGAAACATTCCAAGAATTAACGATCAAAACTCTTGCCACAGTTAATTTTAATTGAATTACTTATGTTTAGGTCTAACCGAACAGTATATGAACGTGTTTTAAAAAATGGTTACGCCGATGAAATTATGGGAAACAAAAATCTCACCTTATTCAAATCCTGCGGCCATCCCTACTAAAAAATTAAAGGAGTTAATAAAAATTATTCGGAGTGTAATGGAGAAAGCTATCGTTCAAATTTCAAAAAAAATATCCTGATATTATACGACGGGAAAATCTGAAAGTCCGACAGGTTATCGAATTAGTATTGATAATAAATCCTCAAGGAAAACATATTATACCGAAGATCAGATTTTATACAAGTAGGCAATTATTTTGTACCTGGAACATTATGTATCGCAATATCTCCAGCACGATTTCGTTTAAATTATTAATGGATGAATTATGAGTATTTAAATTCTTAGTTATAAACTAATTATGATTTATTAAGAACCGGGAATGAAAATTTATAGGAAAGAAATTATAATGTTCTTGAATAGTGAAAATATTCATATTGCCTCAGCACTTCGTTCATAGGTTTTAACATTGTTTGCTGAATATTTTTCTTGACTATGGCACTTTTTTTGCCTTTATTCGCATTAACTCATAAAATATTAGAGTGTGATATGCTCTGATCTTTATAACATTTCTCTCAAACCTCAAACCATAATGATGCAAAAGTTTTTATCATTCACATTATTTACTGTGTTCGTCGTTTCAATATTTGCCGGTTGCTCTAAAAACAAAAAAGAACCACTTGTTATTACTCCAACTGTCAATCCGCTTCAATATTCAGTTTTGGTCTATTATATTACTCCCTCCGATAAGACTTTTAACGGAGATTATTATTCCGGGATTAAATCCTGCGCATTAGGTTTGCAAAAATGGTATAAAGGTCAAATGGGAAATGGTAAAACTTTTCTTTTAAACCCTGTCGTTGTTGACACATTAACATCAACTCACAATGCAGCCTGGTTCGGCGCCAATAATGGACCCGATATTAGCGGCTCCGGAATTTATGCTTATCACAATACTCTTTATGAAATAAAACAGTTACTTGGCAGTAATTTTAATATCACTAACAACCTGTATTTCGTTTTTGTGAGTTCAGACTTTCCTGATGAAACAGTTCCAAGAGGGCTCGCTGCGGAGGGGCTATCGAGAATTACCGAGTTAGCTAGTTCAAATCCGAATCCGGCGATGGGAGATGCCGGTCATGCTTTGGGGCACGCATTTGGACTACCTGAAGTCAATGTTGTAAATCCCAATGCGATTATGTCTACAGGATACCCGCAGTATCCAAATTGCATATTGCAGCAGCCGGAGAAGGACAGTTTGAATGCAAGTCCTTTTTTCATCGTTCAACAATAAGTATTTTTGCTGAAGATTATCCCTTAATACCAAGTTTGCCTTTGGTGTAGAAGTGGATTATTTTTCTATAGAAGATTATTTGACTCCTTATTATAAATTTTATTTAATAAATTAGTATTGGCTAATTTATTTAAACAACTAATAGTTATCTTAATCGAATAAGCATATACGCTAGTGATAAATTAAAATTTACAGCATGCATCGGAAATTCCTATAGAGTATGCTTTTCTCGTGGAAGATAAAAATTGCGTTCCCATTGCCAATGCAATAGTTGATATTTGGCAGTGTGACGCCAACGGACATTACTCAGATTTTAAAGCCGAAAATTCAGTTAATGAAACATGGCTAAGAGGTTATCAAAAAACCGGTACTTAAGGAAAATGCAAATTTGCATCGGTATTTCCAGGTTGGTACACAGGCATAATAACTCATTTGCATACGAAAGTTCATTTGCACGGAGAAACTAAACTTACTACCAATTTCTTCTTTCCTTAGGAAATAGAAAATGAAGTATATAAAGATGAACTCTATCCTAAAGGCCCCAATCCTATAACGATTAAAGATGACTACGAATTGAGAGTAGATTTAAACGAAACCCGCCATGATGCTTTAGTAATGAATGTTGCTAAGGAAGAAAATGGCCATCTCTTAGCTTCATATAAAATCTCCATTATTTAAATATTACTACTGCTCTTAAATTTCAAGATCAAACTAAGGATACAAAAAACTTTTGAAGTTTTGAGCCAGGTTTATAGATTTTTTTTATTACGAAAAATAAATTCGTTCATTTCAGGCTCTCCACTTTTATCGGCGATATACGCATAATAAATAATTGGGAAATTATTTTCGCAATGAAACGAATTTAAAATTGAATAAAAAATATTTGAAGATTAAATTCTCAAATTAAAACTCACAAAGTAGTTTCCGCCGGCTAATAACGGTCTTTTTAAAATCATTTTTGTGAATACCAATTCAGTTCACATCTTTGCACGCTCATGGAGGATACCACTCATAAACATGCCCCGTTATTTGCTGTAGTAATTGCCTTTGCTATCGTTTATATCGTATGGGGTTCTACTTATTTTTTTATACAGGCAGCGGAAAGAGATTTTACGCCTTTCCTTTTGGGTGCGATCCGATTTTTCGCGTCAGGATTTGTTCTGTTGCTTTGGTGTTCATTTAAAAAGTATAAGATTTTCTTAGGCTCACAAATTAAAACATCCTTCATAGTTGGCAATCTTTTACTTTTTTTTGGCAACGGCGCAATTATTTGGGCTGAGATGATTTTACCCAGTTCCTTTGTTGCGGTTTTAGTGTCGGCCGCACCGCTTTGGTTTGTTTTGTTCGACTCAAGAAACCGAAAGACAAACTTTAATAATAAATTTATAATTACGGGTGTTCTTACGGGTTTCGCAGGTGTGATTCTTTTGTTTGGGGAAAAGATATTGTCAAAAATCTCGCCCGCAGGAAACACAATCGTTATGGTTGCTTTACTGGTTATTATTGCGGGCAATATTGCTTGGGTCGTCGGTTCGTTGTATTCAAAGTATCATCACGCAGGAAATACTTTTGTAGGAGCGGCATGGCAAATGATCTTCGCCGCGCTTTCTTTTTTAATAGTAGCTTTCTGTACTGGGGAAATAAAGCATTTTCAATTTGAGCAAATTCATTTGCGTGCATGGCTCTCCGTTATATACCTTGTGGTTATGGGATCGCTTGCCGGTTATAGCGCTTACATTTGGCTATTGCAAGTGAGATCTCCAACACAGGTAAGCACTAACGCCTATGTAAATCCTGTGGTGGCAGTTCTTTTAGGTGTTTTATTTGGTGGTGAATTTATTGATAGCTTACAAATAATGGCGTTGGCAATTATTTTGGCCAGCGTTTTTATTATCAATTTTGATAAGTATAAAGGCAATAAAATTCGGAAAGGTCCTTCATAAAATATGATAGAAGTAATTGCTTTAGAAATATTTTATTGCTATGGCGATTTTTTTTGAAAATTAATATTTCAATAATTACTTTTCAATTTAAACTATGAGCTGGCCGCGAAACCCCCTGGCGGCATAATAAGATTCTGCGCCGTTGTGATACACGAATACGGTGTTATATCGACGATCACAAAAGAGGGCACCGCCGAGTTTTCTAACATCGGGAGGTGTAACTATCCAACTTGAGGTCTTAGTATCGAAATTTCCCAGTACCTGCAACTCCCGGTATTGTATTTCCGTTAGGGGTTCAATGCCCATGGCAGCAGCCAAATCCGTGATGTTATCTGCTGGTTTATTTTCCTTTCTTGACAGCAGCGCTTCACGGTCGTAACAAAGACTTCTTCGGCCCTTTGGGCTTTCTGCTGAACAATCATAAAAAAAGTATTCACTGTTTTTTTTATTGTAACCCACAACATCTGGTTCGCCGCCAGTTCTTTCCATTTCATTTAGCGACCATAGTTTGTCATTATTAGCTTCCAACTTTGCTTGTATTGCCGGCCATTCAATATTTTTATGGCGATTCTTGTTTTTTTCAAAACGGGCTTTTAATGTGTTGAGTAGTTCTTCAAGTTGTTGGGGCGATAACTTCTTTTTATTGCTTTTCATGTTGCGAAGATTTTTAAATTATCACTTTTAAACAGGTTTTCAAACTAATCGTTTAAACCTTTACCTTGTAGGATTTGCGGTATGCTTTTATCAATTCTTGATTGCCTCGTTTTGGATTGTTTCGGTGCGGAAAAATAAAGTAGATAGGCTCTTTGCCGTCCAGGCGTTAATAAATTAAAAGCCTTATTCAGTGAAGAGTTCACTTCCAATTTACTTTGAAATTCTTCCGGCATGTTAAATTCGGTAGTCTTTTTTAATTCTACTTTCAAACCGGCTTTTTCTACTTCAATGGCTTCAAAGATGTAGGCTTTGAGAATAGATGTCTTCTCAATTATTTCCTGAACATTAGTAAATCTAACCTGGCGCGCGGCCTGCACATTCTTCGTTTGTTGAATTAGTATACCATTTGCATCACTCAATAAGGCGCCTTTGAAAAACAAAACTGCACAGTATTCTTTAAACACATGAATTAAAATAATGTTGCTTTTCTCAAACGAGTAACAAGGGCAACCCCACTTCAATTCTTCGGCGAGGCCGCAATCAAGAAAGATCGTTCTTAATAGCTCAGTTTCCTTTCGCCATTTTTTGGCTTTAATAAAATAAAAATCAACTTTTGGATTCATGTCTTTCATTTATTAAAATTAACTGAAATGATTTTTCTATCTGCAGGCCGAAAAAACCACGAGACCATGGTCAAAATTAATAATAACAACGAAGGAAATATTTCATTCGTGGAACCCGATGCAATATGTGAAAATATAGCTCCCGACATGGCAAAGAAAAAACCTGCATAGGCCCATTCCTTTAGTAAATCAAATTTAGGAATAAGCACGGCTGCAACTCCTAAAATTTTCCAGATACCAGTATCGTTAGAAAATAAACAGGATAACCCAAATGTTTAATCATGTCTACGCCGCCCTGGCCCTCTTTCCCTTTTAATAACTGTACTGCGCCGGTTGATATCATTCCTAGCGCAAGCCAGGCTGTCGCAATCCAATAGATAATTTTATTTCTTTTTTCATGCCGTGTCATTTTAATTTAATTAAAATGTCTTGCAACCGGTTATGCGCCATATTTATTCCTTGCGCAAAGGGTAACTGTAGCACCTGGTCTCTTTGAGCAACGCATTCATATATTACGTGCATAGTGAGTTTGCTGGTATCATTAGTAAGTTTTTCAAACTGATATACCTCAAGCTGAACGCCAAATGGCTTTTGTTCCATTTCAAATGTGCGCGTGATTTTCCTGTTCGGTATAAACTCATGAATTACACCGTTCGCCCGGAATGCTATGTTTCCCTTGTGATCCGACGTTTCAATTTGATAACTACCGTGCTTTTTATTTTCCAATTTCAATACTTTCGTTCCCATCCACTGTTCAACAAGTTCGGGCTCTGTGTAAGCCTTAAAAAGTAATTCCAGGGGCAAATCAAATTCCCTTGTAATCAGTAAATCCTGTTTGCCATCTTCAGCATTAATCTTTGTTTTTTGTTCCATATTTATATTTTATTTTTCTTCTGTTAATTTTAAAAAAGTCCAACGATTTTATGTCCGTGTCTTGTTTTGGTAGCTTCTCCCAAAATATCATTAGCCGTTACCGCCCTCATCGATCGAAGATTTTTTTGGCTTTTCTATCATTGATTTTTGTTATTTTTCTCTTTATATTTTTTCATGATCTTTTCTAATTTATTAAATCTATCATCCCACATTTTGCGAAATGGTTCAATAAATTCAGCTACTTCTTTCATTTTTTTTGCATTAATATAATAATAAATTTCCCTGCCATCTTGTTTTTGTTCAAGCAATTCACATTCGGTAAGTATTTGCAAATGTTTTGACACCGTTGGTCTTGCTGTTGCGAAATTGGAAGCTATTGCACCTGCTGTCATAGTTTGTGAAGCTACCAACAGAAGTATTGCTCTTCGCGTTGGATCTGCTATTGCTTGAAATACATCCCGTCTTAAATTCATTGCGTAGCTATTTGGCTACAAATATAAATATAGTTATTTAACTACGCAAATTTTTAAAGATTTTTTTCTTCTTCATTCTATAAATAAATCTGGTGTGATTATTTCAAGTATCAGAAAAGTGGAGAATAAATTCATTTGATCTGATCAAACGCAAAGTACATGCGATACTCTAAAAATTAAAAAAACCTTGAAGGTGAATAGCTTCAAGGTTTTAACTTTAATTTCGTGCCCGGAACAGGAATCGAACCTGCACATCCTTGCGAACGGCAGATTTTGAGTCTGCTGCGTCTACCAATTCCGCCATCCGGGCTTAATTTTGAGCGGCAATATTAAGCAATCCCCGCAATCTCTCCAAAATACATTCGGCGATTTTATTTTGGTTCCTCACAAATGTCACACAAAAAAACAATGTTGTTCTTAAAATGTAAATTGCCGCGTTACAAAAATATTTTCATGATAAAAATAGGTTTGATACGGGAAGGCAAAGTACCTGCGGATAATCGTGTGGCCCTTACGCCAACGCAATGCAAATGGATACAGGAAAACATGCCGGTGAGCATTTTAGTTCAACATTCTGAGACGAGGTGCTTCAAAGACAAAGAATACAGTAGCGCGGGAATTGAAGTAAAGGAGGACATCAGTGAATGCGATATTCTCCTGGGCATAAAAGAGGTGCCTGTTGATATGTTAATCAGTGAGAAAATATATTTGTTTTTTTCTCACACAAAAAAATTGCAACCATACAATCAAAAGCTACTTCAAACATTAATCAGCAAAAAAATTACACTAATTGATTATGAATGTCTCGAGCACGATGATGGCACACGCATTATTGGCTTTGGATTTTTTGCCGGCATTGTGGGCGCCCATAATGCAATGATGGCTTATGGCAACAGAATCGGTTTATTCAACCTGGGAAGAGTTTACAAGCAAAAATCTTTTCAGCAATTGATCCATACTTATTTCGGCCTGAAACTTCCTTTGTTGAAAATTGCGGTAACCGGCAGTGGGAGAGTGGCCCATGGCATTTTGGAAATAATGAACCTCATGGAAATTCATGAGGCTGAGCCTGATGAGTATCTTGAAAGAAAATTCACCTACCCGGTTTATGTTCATTTAAAGGGTGCAGACCTTTATATACACAAGCTAACGGGCAAGTATAACCGAATAGATTTTCATGAACATCCGGAAAACTATAATTGTCTTTTTCATAAATATTTAAGCAGTACAGACATTTTAATTAATGGCGTTTATTGGGAAGAAAACATAGAGCGGCTTTTTGAAATGGAGGATATCAAACAGGAAAGTTTTAACATCAAAACTATCGCCGATATTTCTGACGATCGAAACGGATCTGTGCCATGTAACAAAGGGGAAGGCACGAAGGAAAATCCTGTTTATGGTGTAGATAAAATTTCAGGTAACATAACTGATCCATATATTGCCGAATCAGTGGATGTAATGGCTGTTGGAAATTTACCGAATGAACTTCCGAGGGACGCCTCGCGTTACTTTGGCGAGCAGCTTATAAAATTTATTCTTGGAGATCTGATTCAAGGAAATTCAGAAGTGATCGAAAAAGCTACAATCGTAAAACATGGAATTTTAACCGCTGACTATAAATACATGAAAGGATATGCAGGGCAATGAGGGCTGATGCGATTTTACAAATACAAGTAATAGTCTTTTAGTAATGCTGCAAACTCTTTCGAGTAGGCGTTATCGCTATCTTTAATCGTTAAGTTCTTCTTTTCTGAAAAAGTATTTTTCTTTCCAAAAATAAACATCGTCCTGAAATAATTATGTGCCGGCGTTTGTTTTACTTCCACCTTATTTTCAGCATATAAAAAAGTTAGCGCGGCTGACTTTTCAAATTCCTCAGCTCTTTGCCAGGGTAATAAAACAGCAAACTTTCCTTCGTCAGTGAGAAAGTTTTTTACAACTTTTATAAGTTCTTCAAGTGTCAGGGTGCTATTATGTTTTGAGGCATTCTTTTCATTATTTTTTGATAATAAATCATTTTGAAAGAAAGGTGGATTTGAAATTACCAGGTCATATTTATGAGGTGAATTGAATATCTTAATATCTGAATGAAATGCCATTATTTGATCAGGCCATGATGAATTTTTGAAATTTTCTGAAGCCTGGCTAAATGCATTGATATCAATTTCTACGGCATCAATTTGAGCCGAAGTCTTTTGAGCAACCATCAAACTTAGCAGCCCGGTTCCCGTTCCAATATCTAAAATATTTTTAGGAAGCAAACCTCCTTTTCCTATTTTATCAGCCACCCACGCTCCAAATAAGCACGAGTCTGTGCAGACCTTAAGGGCACATTTTTCCTGGTGTACAACAAATTCTTTAAATTGAAAATAGGAGTTGGGCAATTGAATAATTTATCCCGGTTTAAAAAGTTTTGCTTAAATTTTTCCTTTACAAAGCAACAGCAATATGCCTGGGTTGGAAAATATAAATCAGTAAACAGATCGTGCTGATGGCACTATTGATAAGTCGTCGAAAATTCCCGCTAAATATTTGTAATAGCCTGTTATCGCAATCATCGCTGCATTATCGGTACAATATTCAAATGGAGGAATAAATGTTTTCCAGCCTTCTTTAATTCCAAGCTCTTTAAACGAATTGCGGAGCCCGCTGTTGGCGCTCACGCCACCCGCTATACATATATTTTTAATACCCGTTTCATGAGCGGCCATTTTTAATTTATTTAATAAAATAGAAACAATACGCGATTGAATGGAGGCGCATATATCGGCAATATTCTCATCTACAAAGTTTTCATTTTTTAATTTTTCGTCTCTTACAAAATACAAAATAGCTGTTTTCAATCCGCTAAAACTAAAGTTTAATCCATCGATTTTCGGTTCAGGAAATTTATATTTATCCGGGTTTCCATTTTTTGCATATTTGTCAATTAATGGCCCGCCCGGGTAAGGAAGTCCTAATATTTTTGCTGATTTATCAAACGCTTCACCTGCTGCATCATCTAATGATTGCCCAATTACTTTCATCTTTAAATAATCTTCGCAAAGCACAATTTGTGTATGGCCTCCACTAACGGTGAGGCATAAAAACGGAAAGGAAGGAACACCGTTAGTTTGAGTGTTTGATTGTATTAAGTTTGCTAACACATGCGCCTGCATATGATGAATAGAAATCAGAGGTTTGTTACAGGCAAGCGCCAAGGATTTTGCAAACTCAGTTCCTACCAGCAAGGCGCCAATTAACCCGGGTGCTTGCGTAAAAGCGAAGGCATCAATCTCGTCCAGCAAAACATTAGCTTCCTTTAAAGCCTGGTCAACAACAGGAACTATTGCCTGCAAATGAGCCCTGGAAGCCAACTCAGGAACAACACCGCCGTATTGCTCGTGTATTTTTTGACTGGCAATGATATTACTTAAAATTACGCCGTCGTTGCAAACGGCCGCGGCAGTTTCATCGCATGAAGATTCTATTGCAAGAATTTGAGGCATAAAAAATAAAAATTATTTGGAGCGGATAGCTACAACAGGATCTAACCGGGAAGCGGTGTATGCAGGAATAATTCCCGCCAGGATGCCAATGACAATGCAAATTGAAATGGCAAGGCTAAGAATACCCACTGAAATGAAAACAGGAAAATTAAATAAATTAGTGAGTACGATCGTCAAAAGATAAACGAGAAGTAATCCCATTAAGCCGCCCATTATACAAATGATGGCAGCTTCCAGTAAAAATTCTGAAAGGATACTTCGTTTCTTGGCGCCTATGGCTTTTTTAAGACCAATCATCGCAGTTCTTTCTTTTACTGTTACAAACATGATGTTGGCAATTCCAAAAGCGCCAACGATTAAACTTAAAATACCAATAGCCCAGCCACCAAGATTTATACTGGAAAACAACGAGCTAACATTTTTACTAAATGAGCTTATTCTATTTAAAGCGAAATTATCGCTTTGCCTTGGACTTAGTTTTCTAATGGAGCGCATAATACCTTCAAGTTCATCAACAAGTGCATTTTCAGTTACATTATCCTTCGCCATAACAATAATAGTGGGACGGCTATTTTCTTCTTTAAATATTTGCCTTGCAAACCGATAGGGCAAAATGAAACTCTGGTCATAATCCCAACCAATCATAGGAGTTCCCATTTTTTTTATAACACCAATTATGGTCGCTTTTGTGCCACCCAACTTTACTTCTTTACCAACAGCAAGGGCAGGGTTGCCGAATAAAGTCTGTGCGTTGGTATAGCCAATAATTGCAACCGGGCTGCCGGATGCAAATTCATTTCCGGAAATAAAACGGCCAAATTGGGTAGTTACAGGTTGTATGTCATTTTCTTCATCACTTGCTCCAAATACAGTAACGTTCACGAGCGCATAATCTTCATAAGTAACCGTAAGTTGAGTGTTAATTGTGAAGGCCACACTTTTTGCAAGGTTGCTCCGCTCTTTTATGAAATTAACTTCTTCAAATTTAGGTACCGGCCGGCTAACATACTTCCACCAGGGATAATCGCTACCGCTGGTATACTCCCATTTATCAATATAAATTGTATTTGAACCAAGGCTTTTTATTTGATTTTGAACATTTGCCTCAAGACTATTTACTGTAGCCAAAACACCGATAATGCAAAATATTCCAAATGATATTCCGATAAGAGAAAGTGACGTGCGCAATTTATTTACCATTAGCTCCTGCATGGTGAGCCTGAATGAACTTGATAAAATGTTAAGCGTTTTACGCATACCGCAAATTTAATGTTTATACTCAAAGCTTCATCAAAATTGTGATAAGGGGCAGAAAACAATTTAAGCGGTAAAATCTACTGTTTAAAACTGCTAAGGTTAATGGTTTTTATTACAGTATTTATAAAAGATGAAAGTGTAATTTGCACGTTCTAAAAAATTCCATGCTTGATTATTGAAAAGGAAAATATCCGGCTACAAAAAATTATCACACTTATTGCCGTCGTATTGTTCGCTGTGAAATTAGGTGCCTGGTATTTAACCGGCTCGCTGGCGATACTTACCGACGCATTGGAAAGTATTGTAAATGTTGTTGCCGGTGTACTTGGTTGGTATAGCCTTTATGTTTCTGCAAAGCCCAGGGATGTTGACCATCCTTATGGTCACGGAAAAGTTGAATTTATTTCTTCTGCAGTAGAAGGAACACTCATAACGGTTGCAGGTCTTTTTATTATTTACAAATCTGTGGCTGGTTTTTTTCATTCTCATCAAATTCAAAAGCTTGATTACGGAATTTTGTTATTGGCTGCTACTGCGGTCGTGAATTATATTGCAGGAAGCATATGCGTAAGCACCGGCGAGAAAAATAAGTCTTTGCCGTTGATAGCAGGAGGAAAGCATTTAAAAACAGATACTTATTCGACGATAGGAATATTTATAGGATTGGTACTTCTGTATTTCACAAATCTCATTTGGCTTGATAGTGCAGTTGCGTGCATATTTGCATTGATCATTATTTATACGGGCTATAAAATTTTGCGTACATCCATTGCTGGTATAATGGATGAAGCAGATATAAAACTATTAAATAATCTTGTGGAGATATTGAATAAAAACAGGAAGGAAAACTGGATAGACCTTCATAATCTTCGTATTATTAAATATGGAAGCATTTTACATTGCGATTGCCATCTTACTGTACCCTGGTATCTTAATGTGTACGAAGCTCATAATGAAATTGAGTCTTTGGCAAAACTAATAAGGGAAGAATTGGGAGAAGCCTCAGAACTGTTTGTGCATTCGGATGGATGCCAGGAATTTTCTTGCCGCATCTGCTCTAAGCAAAATTGCCTGGTAAGGAAGCATGAGTTTGAGAAAAAAATTACCTGGACAATAAAAAATATTTCCAGTGATTCCAAGCATGGGATGCTTAGTTAAAAAAATATCCCCTCATAGAAATGAGGGGATTTCCAAAATTCAAAAACTGATTATCCATTAAGAGGTTCTGTTCAAAACTTATTGCTCAAATTGTTTTGATTTTTTTAATTTTCTTATATTTTAAATGATATCAATTTCAGCATCTTTATAAATACTTTCCAAAAAAAATTGGCTTTGATATATTTATAAATTACCGCAAATAAGCGCCGGGTTGCATAAATACAAACATTGCTGAAAAATAAATTTTTGTAAAGTAGGTAAGCTTGTGTAAGCTTTAAGAAGGGATATGAAAATAGGGTTAGCAACTCCTTCCGGATATAAAACGAATATGTTTTAAAGATATTTCCCCAATGGGGAAATTGAGTACAGTTACTCTTGTATGGGTAAAACTATCAGGCGTATCTACTAACGGTAAATAGTAAAATCGCAATACTTAAAAACTTGTCTACGATAGTGCGAAAATTTTACTTAAATAGTAATGCAACGCCATAAGCTGCGCCGGCAGCAAGGGCGCCGATCAGCATCACTTTTAATGCGCCTGACAATACAGGTACACCTGTGATCTTGCTTTTAAAATATCCAAAAACAAACAGGCAAATTAAGGTTGCGACCACTGAATATTTTAAGGCTTCATGAGAGTCATCTATAAAAAAATATGGACTCAAAGGAATGATGCCACCAATGATATAGGACATCCCAATATTGAGTGCACTATTTCTTGCTCTTTTAGGGTCTGGCTCATCAAGTCCGAGCTCAAACTTCATCATAAAATCTATCCATTGCTTTTTATCTTTTGCAATTTCATCGGTTGCTCTATCCTGAAGTTCGTCGCTCAATCCGATGCCCCTAAAAAAGTCTTTCACTTCCTGCTTTTCCATTTCGGGTATGCGTTCCACTTCTGCATATTCCCGTTTTAATTCACTGGCGTAATGGTCTTGTTCTGTTTTGCCAGCAAGGTATCCACCAAGGCCCATTGCAATACCACCTGCGGCAATTTCTGCAATGCCTGCAATTACAATTATACCACTTGTGGCAACAGCGCCGCTAAGCCCCGCCGCTAAAGCAAATGGTACAGTAAGCCCATCACTCATTCCAATTACCACGTCTCTTAAAAGATCAGAACTTTGTAAATGTTCTTCTTCGTGATGATGGTCGTGCGTATGCTGCATTTTTTTATTTAGATTATGATCTTGATCTTTTTTAATTTTCAACCTTTCGAATACGTTATTCTGTAAACTAATCCTTTGTAATCGTCACTTACGAGCATTGATCCGTCACTTAAAACTTGGACATCAACTGGCCGGCCATTTACGCTGCTTACATTACGCAACCAGCCATCAGCAAAAGGAATCGGATCTGAAAGATTACCTGCAGAATCCATTTTGGCCACAACAACTCTGTAGCCAATAGGAACGGTTCTGTTCCAACTTCCGTGCTCCGCAATAAAAATCGCGTTTTTATATTCGGGCGGAAACATGGTGCCTGTATAAAAACGCATGCCGAGCGATGCAACATGAGCACCGAGTTTTTTTACCGGCGGAGTGTAGTCGCTGCAATTTTTTCCTTTTCCATATTCGGGATCCAATATATCTCCTTCGTGACAAAACGGATATCCGAAATTCATTCCTATTTTGGGTGCATTGTTCAACTCGTCAGATGGTATATCGTCTCCTAATTCGTCCCTGCCATTATCAGTAAACCATAATTGTTTTGAAACCGGGCTCCAGTCAAATCCCACTGTATTCCTTATGCCGGTTTCAATAACTTCAAAGCCTGTTCCATCAGGATTCAGCCGTGTAATAGAAGCATACGGTTTCGGAGAATCGCAAATATTGCAGGGTGCGCCAACAGGAACATACAATTTTCCATCAGGCCCAAACGCAATAAATTTATTGCCGTGGTGAGTTGCAGTTGGAAATTTATCATAAACTACAACAGGTGTTGGGGGATTACTAAGTTTTGATTCAATATTATCAAGCCTGTAAACAATTGAAATTGTTCCAATGTATAGGCTGCCATCTTTAAACGCAACACCATTTGGGGCATTTAATCCTTGAGCAATTAGATAAACCTTGTCGGCTTTACCGTCATGATTTTCATCAGTAATAGCGTACACTTCTTTTTCTTTGGTACCGACAAAAACAGTTCCGTTAGGAGATACGCACATGCTCCTCGCGTTGGGTACTTCAGCATAAACATTTATTTTAAAACCATCCGGCAGTTTTATTTCATCTAATTCATATTTTTTGAAAAGGGAATCTCCGTTTTGCGAAACGTTAGTGCCTTCCGGTTTCGCTTCTGAAGTCTTATTGTTTTTACATCCGTTAATGAAGATCATTCCCGAAACAATGATCACTAACAGGAATTTTATTTTGAATGTTGGTTTGGAATTGATCATAGCAGTATCATTTAAAAAAAATGTTTATTTCAGAATTTGTAAGTGAGGAGTAATGAAACAAAAAAAATATCGAAAAAGTTTTGTTAGATCGCAATATATTCAAAATAAAAGAGAAACCCCGTTTGCGTATTTATTCTCATGTTCCAGCAACCATTTTTTCATTGGTAATCCCCCTGCATAACCCGTAAGGCTTCCGTTAGAACCAATTACACGATGACATGGAACTATTATCCATAGACGGTTTCGGCCGTTTGCGGCGGCGGCTGCCCGTATCGCTTTTATATTTCCCATTCGTTGTCCAAGTTGCAGGTAAGTTATTGTTTTGCCGTAGGGAATCTGAATCAATTCTTGCCAAACTTTTTGTTGAAAGCCTGTCCCTTCCTGGTAAATAGGAAGATCAAATATTTTTCTTTTACCCGAAAAATATTCATCTAATTGTTGCTTACATTTCTGAAGTATTTTTTTGTCGGCAGCAGGCGATGTCTTGGTGTCCGTTAATTGCTCCGGCTCTTTGCCATTCTTTATAAATGAAACTTCGTTTATAAAACCGTTAGAAATATTTATTTTTATAAAACCGAGGGAAGAGCGATAGACCATTTTAAATCATAATTAATCATCCAATAATTTGGCTAAATAAAGCAAATCATTTTTCTTGTAAAGATTTCTGTCGTCTGAAAAACATTTACTAAATTCTTCAAGCAAATGCTGAATTATTCTTCGGTTACTTAGTTGTTTAAAATACGAAGGAGTTGGCGGAACAGAAATTCTTTTGAAATAATTTTCTACATCTTTATGTGAATAGATTTGACCATTAAGAGGGTCGACATAAAAATTTATTTTTTCACTTTTTTGTCTTTCGGGATTTGGATAATTGTAATCAACATCAAAATAGCCCAATATAAATTGCTTTGGAATATTAATGGCCCTCACAGGTATATCCAGCAACTCACAAATAACGAGGTACAAAATTCCATTGGTGATCGCATTACCTTTTTTTTGCTCTATAACTTTATTAATAAGAAAATCTTCCTGGATGTCATAGGCGACTTCATTACCTTTTAATTTATAATAACTGTATAGAATACCAGTGATCACATTTACCTGCTCCAGGGGAGTAAGATAACTGTTGAGTTCCAGCCAAATGTTTCTTCTTATTTTTTCCATTTCCTGCAACGTAAGTACTGCATTCATTTCAGGATACCTGTAGCGGGCAACAAGCATAGCACCTTGCAGTAATTCGGCCGGGCCATTTTTCCACTCCGTTAAGTCATTTACCAAATCCCTGAAATGAAGCTTGTGAATCAGCATTTCAATCCTTTCCTGTACTCCTTCATCTGGAGTTGTTTCCCAAAGATTTTCAAGATTAGGGATAATTGCCCGTCCTAATGACACAATGCGTTCACTTACTGTATTAAAAACTTCTTCATCAGGATCGTCAATCAGATGAAATAAAGCAGATATTTCTTTGTTTTCCTGCATCAGGTCGGGTACTTAAGTAAATAGGTTTTGATCTTGTAAAGATAGAAAAGTAACGGAGATGAGTAAATTTTCAGGTTAATATTTACTAACATTTACTTACAAAAGACAATTCAAATTTTAACGGTCGCCCGTTGTTCTTACGTTTCAAGACGCCAACTCGTAAGAAAATTGTATTTGTTATTTCAAGTCATTAATATATTTCAACCAATACTTTGTCTTTATTTTAGGGAGAATACATAAACTTTCTATTTAGTATTGTAACTTTACCACAGTTGAAAAAAGTATCCCTCATATTATTAGCAAGTATTTACGCACTTTCCATTTTTGGATATGGAGTGAAAGGCTTCTATTGTTGCGATAAATTAAAATCTATTGCTGTAAGCTTTCACCAGCATAATGAAAAAGAACCTACTAACGGAAACGACGCGAGCAATTGCTGCAAAACAAAGTACCAGTTTTTTAAGGTAAAAGATAATCATGTAGCGTCGGACAATTTTAATAATCCAATAGACTTTTTTTATGCTCCGAAATTATTTTATGCGTCAAACCAAACTGTATTTTTTGTTGTAAGAAAGAATATTATCACAAATCATTGCAATGCTCCACCACTGCACAATGGCATTCCAATTTACATTTCCGACCGCACTTTCCTCATTTGATAATTTGATTACATATCCGGCATAAGCCCGGTTACAGGCATTTAACTAATGTCAGCAAATTTCTTATTAATATTTATTGTATTTAGATCTTCCGGAAATAGAAACGTATTCCAAAAAAAATAAGCACATTATTTCTTCGGAATAAACACGGGCAATTTAAGTAAGAGAAGACAGGACTTACCTAAAGAAAAGATCAATAAAAAGGAATTTATGGTTCAAAAATTAATTCACCTTTCCCTAAGAAACCGCTACATCGTTTTGGCTATAGCCACGGCGTTGTTTGTATGGGGAATTCTTTCATTACGAAAAAATCCGATAGATGCTATTCCTGACCTTTCAGAAAATCAGGTAATAGTATTTACTGAATGGACGGGTCAAAGTCCGCAAGTTATGGAGGACCAGGTCACTTTCCCACTGGTGTCTAACTTGCAGGGAATTTCAAAAGTAAAAAACATAAGAGGTACTTCTATGTTTGGAATGAGTTTTATCTACGTCATTTTTAATGATGATGTGGATATCTATTGGGCACGTACACGCGTACTCGAAAGATTAAACTACGCGCAGCGCTTGCTACCACAGGGTGTTACACCAGCCTTAGGGCCGGACGGTACAGGAGTTGGCCATGTTTTATGGTATACTTTAGATGCTAAGAAATTAGACCTTGGCGAGCAACGCACTTTACAGGATTGGTATATAAAATTTGCATTACAAACAGTTCCGGGGGTTGCTGAAATTGCATCATTTGGTGGATTTGAAAAGCAATACCAATTGGTTGTTGATCCACTGAAACTTCAGTATTACAACATCTCTTTAACGGATGTGATGAACAAAGTGAAAGCTAATAATAATGATGTTGGTGGACGAAAATTTGAAATGAGTGACATGTCCTATATTATTCGCGGGCTCGGTTACATTAAGAACAAAGAAGACATTGAGAACATTGGACTAATCGCTAACAACGGAGTTCCTGTGAGAGTTAAAGATGTAGCAACAGTGCAATTAGGCGGTGATGAACGTTTGGGAATTTTTGACGAGAACGGTGATGGCGAAGTGGTTGGAGGAATAGTCGTTATGCGTTATGGAGAAAATGCCGACAAAGTAATTAACGCTGTAAAGGCAAAAATGAAGGATGTAGAAAAAGGATTACCCGAAGGCGTTCATTTTAAATTTGCCTACGACAGAAGCACTTTAATTGAGGCGGCAATAAAAAATATAAAAGGCAAATTATTAGAGGAGATGATTGCTGTTTCTTTAATTGTTTTACTTTTTTTATTTCATTGGCGAAGTGCATTGAACATTATTATTCAAATACCCATAACTATTGCCATCAGTTTTATTTTGCTGAATGTCTTCGGGCTTTCATCTAATATAATGTCTTTGACAGGGATTGCCCTTGCCATCGGGGTGATAGTAGACAATGGTATTATCATGTCGGAAAACGCCTATCACAATCTATCGCAATGGCAAAATGATGCTGCCAATAAAAAAATAGAATCATGAGAAATATTTTCAGAAAAGGATTGCCCCGAAAGAATTACTTAAAAATTCCGGAGGAAATAAGAATGGCCATAATTGAAAGTTCATGCATACAGGTATCGCGTGGTGTATTTTTTTCAACCATTATTATAATTACATCTTTCTTACCGGTCTTTTTACTTACGGGCCAGGAAGGAAAGTTGTTTGGTCCTATGGCGTTTACAAAAACTTTCATAGTTGCGGTTGATGCGATACTTGTACTAACGCTTGCTCCTGTTTTGATTTCCTTTTTTATGAAAGGAAGATTTACCCCGGAAAATAACAATCCGATAAATAGGGGATTAGAAAAAATTTATGAACCCATCATCCGGCTATGTCTTGAATGGCGCAAAACAACACTTGCCATAAACATTATCGCCTTATTGATTAGCATTCCACTTATTATAAGTTTGGGTAAAGAATTTATGCCGCCTTTAGATGAAGGCTCGATTTTGTTTATGCCCGTTACAATGCCCGATGTTTCTAATTCTGAGGTTAAAAGAATATTACAAGTTCAGGATAAAATAATTGCGTCTGTGCCCGAAGTTAGTAACGTATTAGGCAAGGCAGGCAGGGCAAACACCGCAACTGATAATTCGCCAATAAATATGATAGAGACCATCGTATTATTGAAACCAAGATCAGCGTGGCGGCCTGGTAAGACAAAGGAGGATATTGTGAACGAATTAAATAGCAGGTTACAAATACCAGGCGTAACTAACGGTTGGACACAACCGATAATTAATAGAATTAATATGCTCTCAACAGGAATTCGTACTGATGTTGGCGTAAAAGTTTATGGACAAAACCTGGATACCATCTATGCTTTTGCGCAAAAAATTAAAAATGAATTAACCGGAATTAATGGAGTTAAAGATTTATATGTAGAACCTGTAACCGGTGGAAAATACATCGATATTAAAATAAAACGAAACGAAATAAGCCGTTATGATTTAAGTGTTGATGATGTGAATGCAGTTTTACAAAGCGCTTTAGGCGGCGTAAAGCTAACTACTACAATCGAAGGCCGTCAGCGATTTTCCGTTAATGCACGTTATGCGCAGGATTTTAGAAATAATTTGGAAGCATTAAAAAGTCTTCAGGTGCAGACGAAGCAAAACGGCCCTATTCCTTTGCAGGCTGTTGCAGATATCTCCATTTCAACAGGGCCGCCAATGATAAATTCCGAAAATGCTTTATTGCGTGGCACTGTATTATTTAACGTGCGTGACAGAGACCTTGCGGGCACCGTGCAGGATGCGCAAAGCAGGTTGAACAACATGCTCACAAAATTACCCAAAGGGTATTATATTGAATGGAGTGGCCAATATGAAAACTTGTTGAGCAGTGAAAAAACTTTAAAGATCATATTACCCCTTGTATTGTTGGTCATATTTTTCTCTATGTATTTCGCTTTCAATTCAGCCAGGGAAGCATTGTTCAGCCTCATCACAATTCCTTTTGCTTTGATAGGTGGAGCTTATATGATTTATTTCTGGGGCGTTAATTTATCTATTGCAGTTGCTGTTGGATTTATAGCCTTATTTGGATTGGCTGTAGAAACAGGTATTGTGATGGTTATTTACCTAAATGATGCAATGCAACAATTAATAAAGGCGAAAGGCAATTCCAGAGAAACGATTACCAATGCGCTTCTGCGTGAATATGTAATAGCTGGTGCTGCGAAAAGATTGCGTCCTAAAATTATGACAGTTTGCGTGATTTTATTTGGCCTTGTTCCAATTCTCTGGAGCTCGGGCGTGGGAAGCGATGTAATGAAACCAATTGTATTGCCAATGATAGGCGGAGTATTTACTTCTTCAATTTTCGTTCTTTTGGTATCACCAATAATTTTTTTAATGAATAAAGAATATGAATTAAAAAAATACGGAAAAATTCAGGTGCCGGATATAAAACATTAAACAATGAAACATTTATCATTATACATTTTTGCCTTGTGCTTTGTAACCGTAAAAATTTATGGACAAAATACGATGACCCTTGAAAATATATTTACTGTAATTCAAACAAATCATCCTTCATTAAAAATGTATGATGCCCAGATTCGTTCTTTGGATGAGTCAGCGAAAGGAGCTAAAAGCTGGGCGCCTCCTGAGTTTGGCGCGGGTTTTTTTATGACGCCTTACAATCTTGCCTATACAAAAGCAAGAGGATCTCAAAATGGTAGGGGCGCATTCATGTTAACGGCTTCGCAAATGTTTCCCAATAAAAAAGAACAGGTCGCTAATGCTTTATTGATGCAGTCTATGTCATCAACTAATAGAGAGAATAAGCTGTTTGCGCTAAACGAATTATATGCCAATGCCAAAAAAAATTATTTTGAATGGCTCATAATCGAAAAGAAAATTTCGGTGCTCGATGACGATGAAAAATTACTCAGGTTTATGATTCAAAGTACCGAATTACGCTACAAAAATAATCTCGGTAAATTAAATGCATATTACAAGGTAAAAGCAGCATTAGGAAAAATAGAAAGTCAACGCGAGTCGTTAGCAAATGAAATGGCACAAAAAAGAATAGCATTAAATACTTTAATGAGTCGCGATAAAGATGAATATTTTATCGTTGACACGAATTATACAATAAAAAATTATATAGTTGTTGATAGCAATTATTTCATTCAACACAGGAGCGATCTAAAAGCGCTAAACCAAAACATTCAAATAAATCAACTTGAATTAAACCTGGAAAAGGCGAAGCAGTTACCCCAATTTGGCATTCAATATAATCACATGTTTGCATTTGGAAAGTCGCCCTGGATTTTCTCTCTTATGGGGACTGTCAGGATTCCCCTGGCTCCATGGTCATCAGGCTCTTACAAAGCGAATGTTGAAAGTTTAAAATGGAAAGAGCAAGCATATGAAGCTCAAAGGCAAACGATCATCAATGAGGCATCTGGTGAAATTGATGGCCTGTTGTTATCAATTAATAGTAAAAAAAGACAGTTGCAATTATTTGATGAAAATATTATACCCGCTTTGAAAAGAAATTTTCAAATTATGCAGCTCGCGTATGAGCAAAACACCGGTGAACTTTTTGAATTATTCGATGCGTGGGAAACGCTAAACATGACCCAGCTTGATTATTTTGATCAATTGCAGGAATTGTTAACGCGACAAGTTCAAATAGAAAAAATCCTGGAGCAAAAATAATTTACCTATGAATAATAAAACCTCAGTAAGATTTATCGTTGCAGTTCTCATTTTTATTATGACCAGTTTTTCACAATGCACAACTGACACTGCCAAAACTGAAACCGTCATAACCGATAGCATCGGAGAATTATATACATGCTCAATGCACCCGCAAGTTTTGGAGCACGCGCCTGGCAACTGCCCAATATGTGGGATGACATTGGTAAAAAAGGAAAATGCGAACAGGGAGATTTCTACAATTGATCTTTCGACGCTACTTGAGCCAACTAACCAAACGGTAATTTCTTCCATTCCCGTTACATCAATTCAATTTACAAAGCAACAAGTAAGCATAGACGCAGTTGGAAGTGTTGAATATGATACGCGTTTTATGAAAACAATTTCGGCACGCGTGAGTGGCAGAATAGAAAAATTATACATTAAATACCGTTACCAGCCTATTCGTGTCGGCGATAAGGTTATGGATATTTATAGCCCTGAATTATTAACAGGGGAGCAAAATCTTTTATTTTTAATTAAAAATGATCCTTCAAACAATTCTCTGATTAATGCAGCAAAGCAAAGATTATTGTTGCTGGGGATGAATAGTAACCAGGTGCAACATGTGATTGCAACCGGGCAAGCCCGACCGGAAGTGACTATTTATTCTAACTATTCAGGACATGTGCATGAAGCAGGGGCCATGATGAATTCTTCACAACCGTTGATTGCATCCGACGAAACTGGCGGACTATCCATAAAAGAAGGAATGTATGTTGAAAAGGGGCAACCGGTTTTCCAGGTAAATAATATGGGTAATGTTTGGGTGCAGTTAAATTTTTTTGCGGGGGACGATGCACTCATAAAAGTAGGAACGCCTGTAACTATTATCCCCGAAACAGCCCCAGATGAAAAAATCATGGGCAGGGTTAATTTTGTAGAACCTTTTTTTCAGAGCGATTCTAAAACAATAACAGCGAGGGTCTATTTTGATAATGCCAAATTAATGTTGCCTGTCGGAAGCCAGGTGAAAGCTTCTTCAATCACGAACACTACGTTTAAGAACTGGTTACCACAAGAGTCAGTATTGGACTTGGGTTTAAACAAAATTGTATTTTTAAAAAAGGGGAATTTTTTTATAACTCATCTTGTAAAAGCCGGGATCGTTGCCAATAAATCTATAGAGATATTGGAAGGGTTAAACGATAAAGATAGCGTAGCCAGGAATGCACAATTTTTAATAGATAGTGAAGGATTTATAAAGACAAATAAATAAAAATGAAAAAAGTTTCTAAATTAATACTGCTATTGCTTTCGTTAGCGTCTTTATTTTCTTGTAAGAACAGGACAGCAAAACCTCCAGCCGCTGATTCAAATATTTACTTCACTTGCTCAATGGATCCACAGGTTGTGGAATCCAAGCCCGGTCTTTGTCCAATTTGTCACATGGAATTAGTGGCAGTTAAAAAAAATATTGATAAAAATAATAACAATGATCTCGACCTTAGTCCTCAACAAATGCAGCTTGGAAATATAAAGGTCGACACCATTCGTAACGAATTTGTGGGTAATCACCTTTTACTAACGGGGATATTAAATTTTGATCAGACTAAAATAAATGCGGTAAGTGCAAGGCTTTCCGGCCGCATTGAAAAATTATATTTTAAAAAAACGGGGGATTATGTTTCCCTGGGAGATCCTCTTTATGAAATTTATAGCGAAGAGTTAAATAATGCAAAACAGGAATATCTTTTGGCTATACAAAAGAGGGCAAGCCTGGGAAATTCGATAATAAATTTTGATGATGTAATTGCCGCTGCAAAAAATAAATTGCAGCTTTGGGGGTTGAGTGAACAACAAATTAAGAACGTTAATTCATCTTCCGTTCAAAATCCCCGCACCACTTTTTACAGCACTGCTGCAGGATACGTTACAGAATTACCATTAAAGGAAGGCGATTATGTTTCGGAAGGAGGGACAGTTGTTAAGCTTGCGGGCTTATCTACGCTTTGGGTAGAAGCACAGGTTTATGCAACGCAAATGGCCCAGATAAATTATAAAAAAGAGGCTATGATTGAGATCCCTGGTTATTCCGTCAATAAAATTTCTGGTAAAATTTCCTTCGAAAATCCAGAACTAAACAGCGCTACCAGGATTAATCTGATCAGGATCAGTATTCCAAATCCTGGTAATCAACTAAAACCCGGCATGCCCGCTTATATAAGCGTAGAAACAAATGGAACTAACGCACTGGCGCTACCCATAGACGCAGTTTTGCAGGATGGTAAAATGTCGATGGTTTGGCTACAGACAAGCCAAAATAAATTCAGAAGCGCGATGGTTGAAACAGGCATTGCCAGTGGCGACATGATTGAAATAAAAACAGGTATAAAACCAGGCGATGTGGTCGTAACTTCAGGCGCCTACCTGTTACAAAGTGAATATGTTTTTAGAAAGGGCGCCAGCCCCATGGCTGGTATGAAGATGTAATTATTTTACTTTTTTCTTTGCCGCTTTTTTCTTTGCCGGTTTTTTATCAAATGCTTTTGGCTCTTGTTTGATTATCATCTTTTTTACTTCGTCAAGTTCTATAGCTGATAATTCTACCGGAGTATATTTTGTACCTGAGCCATTTGCAGAAAGCTTCAGCATTTTTTTTCCGAAACGTATAAACGGTCCCCAGCGGCCGTTTTCAATAGCAATCTTTTCTTCAGGCCATTGTTTTATATAGCGATTGGATTCCTTTTCCAATTTTTTCTCGACAAGCTCATTGCAATCTTTTTGCGTAAGCGTATCAAAATTATATGCCCTCGGAATATTTATAAACAGATCGTTCCACTTTATGAAAGGTCCGAATCTTCCTTTGCCTTTTGTAATTGGTTTCTCATTATAATACGCAATAGGTGCATCTTCTATTTGTTTGGCATTTATAATTTCAATTGCCCTCTTTAAATCAATATCAGCAAGATCTTCACCTTTTGGTATTGAAATAAATTGTTCGCCAAATTTTACATAAGGTCCAAATCTTCCAATATTAACGGAGACTTCCTGGCCCTCATGTTCTCCAAGGCTCAGAGGCAACTTAAACAGCTCCTGCGCCTCCTCAAGGCTAATAGTTTCAATACTTTGTGAAGATTTCAATTTCGCGAAGCGCGGTTTTTCTTCATCATCCGGCGCACCAATTTGTACCATTGGCCCATATTTCCCCATTCTGGCAATAATTGGTTTTCCTGTGGGCGCATCGGTTCCCAAAAGTCTTTCTCCTACAGCTCTTTCGGCCGTCTCAAGCGTATGTTCTACACCTGAATGAAATGGCCCGTAAAAATCACCAACCATTTTATTCCACTTCATCTTGCCTTCAGCAATTTCATCAAATTCTTCTTCAATATTCGCCGTAAACGAATAGTCCATCACCTTTATAAAGTGTTGATTAAGAAAATCAGTAACAACCAGTCCAAGGTCGGTAGGAAACAACTTTGATTTTTCCGTACCGGTAACTTCGGTTTCCTTGATTTTTTCAACTACATCATCTTTCAATCTTAAAAGCCGGTAGTCCCTTTTTACTCCGTCCTTATCTTTTTTCTCTACATAATTTCTTTTTACAATAGTAGAAATAGTAGGAGCATAAGTGCTCGGACGGCCTATCCCAAGTTCTTCAAGCTTCTTAACCAAAGATGCTTCAGTGTAACGGGCAGAAGCTTTTGTAAATCTTTCAGTAGCGGTCATTTGAATAAAATCCAGGACCTGGCCCACGGTTAAATTGGGCAACCGACTTTCATCGCCTTCATCGTTTTCCGTTTCTTCATCATCCGTACTTTCAATATATACCTTTAAGAATCCGTCAAATTTGATAACTTCTCCACTAGCGGTCAGCTCTGCATTGTTGGTGCCTATATTAATTTTTGCAGTTGTTTTTTCTAATTCCGCATCACCCATTTGGCTGGCGATTGTCCGCTTCCAAATTAAATCATATAAGCGGTTTAACTCGGGGTCATCCACTGAATTATTCTGCATGTATGTCGGCCGAATGGCTTCGTGGGCTTCCTGGGCGCTTTCGTTTTTATTTTTGTATTTACGAACCTGTAAATATTTGGTGCCGAAATTTTTATTTATAGCAGCTTTAATATCTTCCATCGCTGTGTCTCCAAGGTTCACGCTATCGGTTCGCATGTAAGTAATCTTACCGCTCTCATATAATCTTTGTGCGAGCAACATGGTTTTACTTACACCATAGCCAAGCTTTCTGCTGGCTTCCTGTTGTAAAGTGGAGGTGGTGAAAGGCGCTGCAGGCGTACGTTTTCCGGGCCTAACCTGTATATCCTTAACCGTGTATTTGGCTTTTATGCAGCTCGTTAAAAATTCTTCCGCTCCTGCCGATTCATTGAACCGGTTTCCATCAGCTTTAAAGTTAACCTTCCGCTGATTGATATCAGTTGCGGATAATAAGGCTTCAGTTTTAAAACTGCTAACAGGAGTAAAATTATTAATCTCCCTTTCTTTTTCAACTATCAATTTTACGGCAACGCTTTGCACCCTTCCTGCGCTTAGGCCACCCTGCTGCCCAATTTTCCTCCAAAGCACAGGGCTCAATTCAAACCCTACAATGCGGTCAACAATTCTGCGCGCTTGTTGCGCATCCACAAGGTTCATATCAATTATCCTCGGATTTTGAACCGCCTTTTCAATCGCTGGTTTTGTTATTTCATGAAAAACAATCCTTTTTGTAGTCTTAGGATCAAGATTCAATACTTCGGCCAGGTGCCAGCTTATACTTTCTCCTTCACGGTCTTCATCCGATGCCAGCCATACCTCGCCGGACTTTTTCGCCAGGCTCTTCAGTTCGTTTACAACTTTTGCTTTTTCAGGAGGTACTATATAAGTAGGATTAAAGTTGTTGTTCAGATCGATTCCCATATCGTTCTTTTCAAGGTCACGAATATGGCCATAACAACTTTTTACTTCAAAATCTTTTCCAAGTATCGCTTCAATCGTTTTTGCTTTCGCGGGTGACTCAACAATTAATAAATTTTTCGCCATATTTTTTATTTTACCCTGTTCCTCTATCTTTCAAATACGAAATTCTTTACAAAATAAATTATCTCCATTCGCTGCAATATTAGTTTAAAAAATAAAAATGGAATCTTAAAAACATTAAGAGGAATATATTTTATACGTAATTATTTTCGCAATCACCCCAACTTAACCGAGATTTTAAAATAAAATTGTATTTTTAAGAAGTTTTTTTTGAATCGACATTTACAAGCCAAAACTATCATGAAGTGAATTCCTATTTCACTTTAATTGATACTTGCTAAGCAAAAATTAAAATCAATGAAGGTTGTTATTATAGGTTCAGGCAATGTCGCGAACGCCTTGGGGGTGTTAAGTTATAAAGCCGGACATGAAATCGTTCAAATTGTTAGCCGCAATGTGGAACACGCAAAAGAATTAGCGTCCAAATTTAATGCCTCTTCAGCCACTCTTACCTCTCCCGAATTTGCTGATGCCGATATATATATTATCTCATTAACGGATGCCGCTTTGAGTTCGGTAGAAAAAATCACCGCACTTAAAAATAAATTTATAGTCCACACGGCCGGTTCAGTTTCAATGGATTTACTCAAAAATTGCACTTCAACTTATGGCGTTTTGTATCCATTGCAAACTGTTACCAAACTAACCGAACAAGTTCCTGAAATACCGTTTTTGGTTGAAGGCAATTCTAAAGAAACCTTGCATAGGATTATGGAATTCGCAAGAACACTTTCTAATAATATTATTCTTGCTAATGAATCAGACAGGTTATACTATCACGTAGCAGCCGTTTTCGTTGGAAATTTTACAAATCATCTTTATGCAATTACTGAAAATTTTTGTGAAAAAGAAAATATTGACTTTAAAAATTTATTACCGTTAATTAATGAAGTTACTTCCCGGATAAACCATTACTCACCCCGCGAAGTGCAGACAGGCCCTGCGATACGTGAAGATATTTTTACTATAAACCGTCACTTACAAACACTTTCACCCCACCCCGATCTTAAATATTTATATCTAAAACTTTCTGAAAGTATTTTGAAACTATATGAGAAGCACTAGGGTAGGCTTTTAAATTGATTTCCCATTCTACATTGATTTGGTATTCTATAGTGTAGGTTTGCGCACCAAAAACAGGGTGAGCCAGAAGAAAGATTCTAAAAGCCTATTTTACTATTATTGAAAAGTTATTAATCATATGAACATTTTATCACGTTTTAAATTAATAAAAACATTCATTTTTGATATGGATGGTGTGTTAACTGACGGAAGCCTGATGGTAGAACCCAATGGAAATTGGATACGACGCATGAATATTAAAGACGGCTATGCAATACAGTTAGCAGTAAAAACAGGATATAAAGTTGCGGTAATTTCCGGAAGTGAGTCCACACCAGTACTTGAACGCCTTCGCAAACTTGGAGTTAATGATGTTTTTATGAACGTACATGAAAAGGAAAATTTTTTGAAAGAATATATGCTGAACAATAAAATCTTAAACGAAGAAACTTTGTTCATGGGCGATGATATTCCTGATTATGGCCCTCTAAAAATTGTTGGCCTGCCGTGTTGCCCGGCTGATGCTGTAGCGGAGATCAAACAAATTTGTTCCTATATTTCGCCTGTTCGTGGCGGTTACGGATGCGGAAGGGATGTAATTGAAAAAGTATTAAAACTCAATGACCAATGGCCGCTAAATACGATCGTTGCTGCAATATGAAACCAGCATATTTTTTAAAAAAGAAAAAAAATACCGAATGAACGGTTTTACCGCATTTTTTAAATTGATAAGGTGGCCGAACCTGTTTTTTATTTTTCTTACACAAGTGCTATTCAGGTTTTTCATTCTTAATTATGTTTATCATTCTAATTCATCTGGTACTGAGAATTTTAAACTTTCACTTCCTTTATTTTTTCTTTTATCGGCCGCGTCAATTTTAATTGCGGCAGCAGGATACATTATCAATGATTATTTTGATGTGAACATAGACCTGGTAAATAAACCATCAAGGCTTATCATTGGTAAGTACATTAGAAGAAGATGGGCAATCGCCTTACACATTATTTTTTCAACGTTAGGATTTCTTATTAGTTGTTACGTCGGCTACCGGTTACGCAACTATTATATTCCTTCAATTAATCTACTTGCCATAGTTGCGTTATGGTTTTATTCCACCACTTTCAAAAAGAAATTGTTGATCGGCAACATTATTATATCCTTGCTTACAGCCTGGGTAATTTTTGTTCTTACCATTTCGGAGTATCACTTTAGAATTGTTCCCAACGATCACTACTGGAAAAATCTTACTAAACTTTCTTTTATTTACGGTGGCTTTGCATTTATTATTTCCATAATCAGAGAAGTTATTAAAGACATGGAAGATATGCCTGGCGACGTTAAATATGGATGCACAACCATGCCAATCGTCTGGGGCATACAAGTGTCGAAAGTGTTCGTTGCCGTGTGGCTTGTGGTAACGATAGGTCTTGCGGTGGCAATTCAATTTTATGTTATCCAGTTAGGCTGGTGGCTCTCTGCAATGTATTCGCTACTGGCAATAATTCTTCCATTGATTTGGGTACTTCGAAAATTATACCTTGCTCAAACCGTTGCGGATTTTCATAAATTAAGTACGGTTGTAAAAGTGGTAATGCTTACCGGAATTCTCTCCATGATTTTCTTTTAAATATTTTGATTCATGAAATTTAAAAAAATCATCCTGGCCTCGCAATCTCCAAGACGAAGCCAATTGCTCCAGTGGGCGGAAATTCCATTTGAAATAATAGTTGCAGGCACGGACGAAAGTTATCCTTCGCATTTGCCGCCTTTTGAAGTCGCGATGCATATTGCAGAAAATAAAGCAAAAGAAGTAAAAAATAAGATCAGTAGCTCTGATACTACCGGTGAGGGCTACCCGATATTGGCTGCTGATACGATTGTTGTTTTGGAGAATAAAATAATTGGTAAGCCTTCAGGACGAAAACAAGCTATTGAAATTTTAACCAGCATTTCAGGTAAAAAACATTCTGTAATTACCGGCGTTTGTATTTTATCCGGCGATAAAAAGATTTTATTTTCGGATGAAACTGTTGTAGAGTTTCTTCGTCTTTCAAATGAACAGATCGAATATTACGTTGATAAATACAAGCCTTACGACAAAGCCGGTGCTTATGCAATACAGGAGTGGATTGGCGTAACGGGTATACACTCTATAAAAGGAGATTTCTATAATGTGATGGGGTTGCCTGTTAGTCGGGTAATTAAAGAACTTGAAGCATTAGGTTAAGTAGAAATTTCTATTTACTTTTCTTCTATAACCGAGGCTTATGAGAGAAGATCTATTACAATATATATGGCAGTTTCAATACTTCAAAGCTACAGACCTCGTAACTACATCGGGAGAAAGTATACAAATACTTTTTCCCGGAAATCACAATACTAACCAAGGCCCTGATTTCAACAACGCCAAAATAAAAATTGGCAACACGCTATGGGTAGGCAATGTAGAGCTTCATATCAATTCATCGCACTGGAATTTACACAGTCATTCTGTTGATTCAAATTTCAATAATATTATTCTTCATGTAGTATGGCA
>JBBRSV010000015.1:0-56301 GCA_038245055.1 Chitinophagales bacterium
ACGGTACTTTTTCCCGCGATCACCTTTGTTATCTTGTCGAAAAAGCCTTCTTTGGTTTTCTGCAATCCTTGGTCGAGGCTCTCCTTCTGTTCTTTTTTCCCAAAAATTTTATCAAAAATTCCCATGATGTAAAAATTAGAAGCGGGTAAAAATAAATAAAGCTATCCGCATTGAATGCCGGATAGCCTTAAAAAAATTTGAAGCCAAAATCAACTAGCTAAAAAATCTTTGATCTTGTCTTTATGAACAATAGATTCTTTAAAGGTGTAAGAACCGGATTTAGGGCTACGAACGGTACGAACCACTTTAGTCCAGTTTTTTGCTTCTGCGGCAGCTTTCTGATCTTTTGTTTTGATCGCGGTTTTTGCTGATTTTGCCATAATAAATTAATTTAATAAGGTTATCGTGATAAAGAAATCTATTTACTTAATTTCTTTATGAACAGTTACTTTTTTTAAAATTGGGTTAAATTTCTTCAATTCCAAACGCTCAGGTGAATTTTTTTTATTCTTTTTGGTAATATAACGGCTGGTGCCTGGCATGCCTGAAGTTTTATGTTCTGTGCATTCCAAAATTACCTGTACCCTGTTTCCTTTTCTTGCCATAACAAATGTTTAAATATTTTTTTGATCAGATCTTAGCTCCGTTTGCCCTCATTTCTTTTACCACACTAAAAAGGCCATTTTTATTAATTGTGCGTATTGCTTCGGACGATAATTTTAAAGTAATCCATTTATCTTCTTCAGCAAGAAAATACCTTTTCTTTTGAAGATTAGGTAAAAATCTCCTGCGGGTTTTTATATTTGAATGCGAAACAGTGTTCCCGGTGATGGGTCTTTTTCCGGTAACCTGACATACTCTGGCCATAATGATCTTTTTTTTCGGATGGCAAAGGTAATGAAGAATTGTTACCTGAAAAATAATTTAATCTACTTTTTTGCAGCTTACTCCAGTAAAACCTGACATAATGTGCCATTTAATTACAAAATGCCGTGTAGGCATAGTTTATGTACCCTGCTTCAAAAATAATATTATGGAAACCTTTAGCAAAATAATTAATGATGAAAAGCCCGTGCTGGTTGATTTTCACGCAGAGTGGTGCGGCCCGTGCAAAACGATGGCACCGGAATTAAAGCGATTTGCGGATGGTAATAAAGAGAATGTGAGGGTTTTGAAAATCGATATAGACAAAAACCAGCCTACAGCTTCCCATTTTAATATTCAGGGAGTGCCGACATTAATTCTGTTCAAAAAAGGTCAAATTTTGTGGCGACAATCAGGCGCAATGAGCGCAAAGCAAATTTCTGACGCAGTAAATTCAAAACTATAAACTCACTTTTAAAATGGGCAATAACGAATGGCAGACAATATGATAAAATCGATACACCAGGGCGGTATGAGTTTTAAAACCGATGTAAAAGGACACGACATAACCATTGATTTAAGCCCGGCTTCTGGCGGTAATGACCTTGGGACGAGCCCCAAAATTTTAATGTTGGTGTCGCTGGCTGGTTGCACCGGCGTAGACGTTGTGGGAATTCTTAATAAAATGAAAGTTTCTTTTTCCAACCTGGCAATAAAAGTGGAGGCCAGCCTTACCAAAGATGATCCGAAAATCTATAAAGATGTAGCCGTTATTTATTCAATTTGCGTAAAAAAAGAAGATCATAAAAAGGTAGAAAAAGCAGTCGCATTATCACAAGACAAATACTGCGGCGTAAGTGAAATGTTCAGGGCTTTTGCGACACTTTCTCACAGTATTGTTTTCCTTTAAGAAGAAGATTTTATTTTATTTCTTCCTGATTTTCTTTCGCTCCATACCCTGGCCATTTGCAATGAAACAGCCAGTAAAATTAATCCGAGGCCGAAATAAAATCCTTTCCCAAGAAATTTATTTTCTTTAAAAATAATAAAAGCCAATATAATAGAATAGATAGGCTCAAAATTATAAGTGAGGTTTACGGTAAAAGCGGAAATATATTTCAGCGCATTCAGGCTTAATATAAAAGCAAATACGGTGCATACCAATGATAAAATTAATAGCCATATAAAGTCCGATGCTGTAGGAATAAAATAGGTTGCAGGAAAGAAATGCAGGTAAATTGGTATGATAAAACAAAGCGCGACAAAGCCACCGGACATCTCGTAAAAGGTTACTATTTTAGGAGAAAATTCTTTTAATAAAGATTTATTAAAAATTGGAAAAAGACACGCCAGCAGCGCCGAGATGATTCCAAAAATAATCCCTCTTTTATATTCAGGATAAAAATTGAAGATGAGATAAATGCCGGCGATGGCAAGCAATCCCAAAAAAACTTCCACGATATCAACTCTCCGCTTCATAATTAATGGTTCCATAAAAGATGTGAAAAAACCTATAGCAGAAAGACAGGTTACTGAAACAGAAACATTCGAGTATTTTATACTGCCATAAAAGAAGACCCAATGAAGCGCTACAATTGCGCCAACACCAAAAAATTTCATTGTATTTGAAAAGGAAATTTTTTCGAGTTCTTTCCTGAAAAATAATATCAGTCCTAAAGCAACCGCGCTTATCAACATCCTGTAACCAACAAGAATGCCTTCATTTAAATCAATCAATTTCCCAAAAATAGCCGTGAAACCAGCAAGGAGAACCGCGATGTGCAATTGATAAAATGCTTTCTTCATCAGCCAAATGTATGCATGGCAAAGGAATGTTTGATGGCTCCAATGAAAATTAAAAATTATTGAATCTTTTTCATTGAGTGCGGTTATTCTTAATTGAACTTTTTACAACAGGATTTTAAATATTAACAATCCTTTGTATAAAATTATATAAGGCTGTGGAAATGTAACAGGCATAGTTTTATATTTGCCGCAGTTATTTAAAAGCCAGATATGAATTTTAAAAAAATTAATAACCTTACCGGATGGGCAGTTTGCATTATCGCGTGTACTGTTTATTTATTAACTATGGAAGCCACCGGCAGTTTTTGGGACTGTGGTGAGTTTGCTTCCAGTGCCTACAAACTTCAAATTCCCCATCCACCGGGAGCGCCGTTATTTATTCTTTTAGGAAGGCTTTTTATGATTCCATTTTCTAATCCTGCCAATGCAATTCTTGGGTTGAACAGCATGAGCGCATTAATGAGTGGCTTTACTATTTTATTTCTTTTCTGGAGCATTACCCACTTTGCAAGAAAAATTCTTGAAAAAAATAATCCAAATCCACTTACCAGTAATCAAATTATTTCAATAATGGCAGCCGGCGCGGTTGGCGCTTTGGCTTATACGTTCAGTGATTCATTTTGGTACAGTGCAGTTGAATCTGAAGTTTATGCGAGTTCCTCATTTTTTACCGCAATTGTTTTTTGGCTTGTCCTTAAATGGGAACAGGAAGTTTCTATTGAACAGGCACGTGGTGTAAAAGGGCAATTTACCAGCGCAGACCGTTGGTTAATTTTAATATTTTATATGATCGGGTTGGCGGTAGGCGTGCATTTGCTGCCGATTCTTACCATTCCTGCCATTGTAATGGTGTATTATTTTAAGCGGTATAAAGCCACAAAATGGAAAACTTTTTGGGCATTTCTGGCAGCTTGTGTAATTACCGGGATTGTTCAGGTTCCTATGATTCAATGGTCGATAAAATTTGCAGGAGATTTTGATATCTTCTTTAAAAACAGCCTTGGCCTTCCTTTCTTTACAGGCTTTACTTTCTTCTTTGTAATGCTTGCTTTCATTATTTATTTCATGATAAGGCTTGCGAAGAAAAGAAATTGGAATTTTTTAAGACTGGCTATGTGGGCCTTTACATTTATAATATTAGGATTTTCGACTTATTTCACCACGATGATCCGTTCACTTGCCGATCCCGCAGTTGATATGTTCAACGTTGATAATCCTGTGAGTCTTGTGGGTTATTTAAGCCGGGAGCAATATGGCGACTGGCCAATTTTAAAAGGACAGGATTTTACTGCACAGCCAACTTCTACCACCCCGGTTGATACTTATGTAAAAGGTGCTAAAACATATGAAAAAACAGGCAAAAAATATGTGACTGAATATGCGCCGGAAGATCTACATTTTTTTCCAAGAATGTGGGATAACAGTAATGACCAGGGGCACGCCGATTATTATGCAAGCTTTGCAGGTATTGGCAAAGACCAAAAGACTGGTGCTTATTTGGACAAGCCTACCATGGGCGATAACATTAGCTTTTTTGTAAGCTACCAGTTTAACTGGATGTACTGGCGTTACTTTATGTGGAATTTTGCTGGTAAACAAAATGATATACAGGGCATAGACATGGGCAATGTAAGAGACGGAAACTGGCTTACGGGAATTTCTTTTTGGGATAATGCGCGGTTGGGAGATCAAAGTAAAATGCCTGATAGCATTAAGCACAATAAAGCGCATAACACGTTATTTTGCCTGCCCTTTATACTTGGGCTTCTTGGACTCTTTTATCAATATAAAAAAGACAAGAACGATACGCTGATTGTTGCCTTATTGTTCTTTTTTACAGGTTTCGCAATTGTGTTATACCTCAACCAGGCCGGCAATCAGCCACGTGAAAGGGATTATGCATACGTAGGTTCATTTTACGCGTTCGCCATTTGGATTGGTATAGGAGTATTATATGTAAAAGAATTGTTTGAGAAGTTCACGAATAATAAAATGGCCACTTATGCTTCGGCAGGGCTTTGCCTTTTAGCAGTGCCGGTGATTATGGGCGCGCAGGAATGGGATGATCATGACAGGAGTCACAAAACAATAGCAAGAGATATTGGAGTTGATTATTTACAAAGTTGCGCACCCAATGCCATATTAATTACGTTTGGCGATAACGATACATATCCGCTCTGGTTTGACCAGGAAGTATTGGGAATACGAAGAGACATCAGAGTAATTAACTCCAGCCTTATGGGCACAGATTGGTACATAAACCAGTTGCGCTATAAAGTAAATCAAAGCGATCCTATAGATGTTATCTGGTCCGCTGACCAAATAATAGGAAGCACGAGGGACGCAATTTATTTTTACCCGGATGCGCCTGGAGCCAAAGTAGACCAGACCAAACCAATGGATTTATATACAATGATGAAAGACTATGGAGGAAGTAATGATCCAACCCGAATGGTACAGAATGGTGATGATTCCTATAATATTTTCCCTGACAAAAAAGTTTCTATTCCGGTAGATACAAATCTTGTAAAGCAAAATGGAACTGTAAACCCGGGTGACAGTGTAGTGAGTGAAGTTGATTTTGACATTCCAAAAAGTGCCTTAGGTAAAAATGAAAGCGCTATATTAAATATTATGGCGGCCAATAAATGGAAGCGGCCAATATATTTCACTTCGCCGTATGATGAACTGGGCTTTCAACAATATCTTAGAACAGATGGGTTGACGTATAGATTTGTGCCCATAAAAAACAGTGAAGTAAACCGAGATTGGGCATATGATGTGATGATGAAAAAATTTGCTTTTGGAAACGCTAATGTACCTGGAGTTTATTATGATGAAGAAAACCGGAGGCACTTAAACACAATAAGAATGCAGTATGCGCAGGTTGCCAACAACCTTGCGGATCACGGTAAAAAAGACGAGGCAAAAAACTTATTGGAAAGGTGTGGCAACATGATGCTACAGCAAAATTTCCCTTATGGAATGGTATCAAGGCGCCAACAGCAGGACCAAATTTCGGGTCAGTTTTTACTGGCCGCTTATAAGGCAGGAGATACCGTGCTGGCGAAAAAAGTATCCGATGCTTTGAGGAAAGACCTGGAACAACAAGTATCTTATTTCAATAGTCTTGACGAAAATAAACAAGGGTCGCTTGCTTATGAAAACCAGATCGTACAGCAATTGTTACAGCAGTTACAGGGGATGGAGCAATATTTTAAAGCTCAACAAGCCATTGGGCCCGAAGCAAAAAATCCGGTGATCAATAATATCCCTGTTCCAAAAAAAGAAAAGCCGGTAAACGATAAAACGCAATAGTTAATATTATTTAAATGGCATCCTGGCTTTAATAAAGCCAGGATTTTTTTATTTAACAATCGAACTAAAGATCGAAATGAATTGTTTAGTAATTTGCTATTAATCATTATTTGTTTGCCTTTCATAACCACATCTGCAGCATATAAAAAAGCGTTTATTATTTTAAAGAACGGATGAAAATTGGCAGGTTGATAAGCGCTTCAAATAAAAAAAATTAGAGAAAACTTTATTTAAAACACAAATTTATGCTCGGTCATAATTTTTCCAAGTTCGATCCTAATGAAAATAGCAAATCATCTTTTGAGAAGCTATTGGATATTTTTATGCAAATGCTCACTTACACAAGCGGCGACGTTTCTGAGGCATTGAGTTGGCTTACAGAACTTGACAAAGAATACAAACTAACGAATGATGAATACGGAATGGGCGACTTTATTGAGGATTTAAAAAAGAAAGGTTACATAGATGAGAAAAAGGGCACCGGCGAAATTAAAATCACTCCAAAAACTGAACAGGGCATAAGAAAACGCAGTCTTGAGGAAATTTTTGGGAAATTAAAGAAGACCAAACAGGGAAATCACAATACATTTAAACCAGGCGGCGGCGATGAAACGAATCCTGAAACAAGGCCGTTTCAATTTGGCGATACTTTGGAGCAAATCGATTTTACCGAGTCTATACGCAACGCCCAAATCAACCATGGAGTTGACAGTTTTACCATGCATGAAGATGATCTTGAAATCAGGGAAACGGATTTTAAGGCCCAAACCTCAACTGTGTTGATGATTGATATTTCACACAGTATGATATTATATGGCGAGGATCGGATTACCCCGGCGAAAAAAGTTGCGATGGCTCTAAGTGAGTTAATCACAACAAAATATCCTAAAGACACTTTAGATATAGTTGTTTTCGGCAATGATGCCTGGACGGTAGAAATTAAAGACTTGCCTTATTTACAGGTGGGCCCTTATCATACAAATACAGTTGCCGGGTTGGATTTGGCGATGGATATTTTACGGAGAAGAAAAAATCCAAATAAACAGATTTTCATGATCACGGATGGTAAACCTACTTGTCTTAAAATTGGAAGAAAATATTATAAAAACAGTTTCGGGGTAGACAGGCGAATTTTAAATCGTTGCCTGAACCTGGCGGCACAATGTAAAAAACTTAAAATTCCTATTACAACATTCATGATCGCCAGCGATCCATACCTGCAAAGGTTTGTAACAGAATTTACTGAAACGAATAATGGCAAGGCGTACTTTGCTTCACTTGACAAATTGGGAGCATTTATTTTTAAAGATTTTGAAAGCGGTAAAAGAAAAACCGTTTATTAGGCAGGTTAAATCACAATACAGATTCTTGAATGGGAAAGCCGGAAAGAAGCTTTGGTTTTATACAATTATTTAAAACTTCTATCCGCGTATTTTTTATTATTATTAAAATTTAAAATAAGGCAGTATAAAAATGGATATACAAAAAATAAAGACTGTAGGCGAACTAAAATCAAGCGGCTACAAAGCAAGATCAATCAAAGAAGAATTGCGTGAAAACCTCATCAAAAAAATTAGTAAAAAAGAAATCACTTTTCCTGGAATTATTGGTTATGAGGATTCCGTGATTCCGGATACGGAAAGAGCGTTATTATCCAGGCATAATATTTTGTTTCTTGGATTGCGCGGTCAGGCGAAAACACGTATGGCCAGGCAAATGACAGAATTACTTGATGAATACATCCCAATAATTAGCGGTAGCGAAGTGAATGACGATCCTTTTAAGCCGCTAAGTAAATATGCCAAAGATCTTATTGTAGAAAAAGGAGACGATACGCCAATAGAATGGCTGCATCGCAGCAAGCGTTATGGAGAAAAACTGGCAACGCCTGATGTAAGTGTTGCCGATCTTATTGGTGATATAGATCCCATTAAAGCCGCCAATTTGAAATTAAGTTATGCTGATGAAAGAGTAATCCATTATGGTATCATTCCCAGAAGCAACAGGGGTATTTTCGTAATAAATGAACTGCCCGACTTACAGGCGCGCATACAAGTCTCCTTGTTTAATATTTTGGAAGAAGGCGACCTACAGATAAGAGGTTTTAAATTAAGATTGCCGTTAGATATTATGTTTGTTTTTACGGCTAACCCTGAAGACTACACGAACAGGGGAGCAATTGTAACTCCGCTGAAAGACAGGATAGAGAGCCAGATATTGACCCACTACCCCACCACGCTTGAAACATCATTATCCATTACAGAACAAGAAGCCGGCATTCATGAAGATCAGTTGAAAAAAATACAGGTAAGCGATCTTGTAAAAAGACTAATTGAGCAAGTTTCGTTCGAAGCGCGCGCCAGTGAATTTGTTGATAAGAAAAGTGGCGTTTCAGCCAGGCTTACCATTGCGGCTTATGAAAATGCGGTGAGTGCGGCAGAAAGAAGAGCCATTATGAATAAAGAGAGAGACACACAAGTTTGGATAAGTGATCTTACGGGAATCATTCCTTCCATTACAGGGAAAATAGAACTCGTATATGAAGGTGAGCAGGAAGGGCCTTACCAGGTAGCTTATAATTTAATGGAGAAAGCGATACGGACACAATTCGCCGCCTATTTCCCTAATCCTGAAACGTTCAAAAAAAGAAAAACAAAAGATGCAGGCACAGACGAAAATCCATATAAAACTATAACCAGGTGGTTTGATTCAGGAAATCATTTGAATCTTTTTTTCGGCGTAAAAGATGAAGATAAAATTCAGATGTTATATAAGGTTGACGGCTTATACGGGCTTGTGAAAAAACATTTTCCTAATGCAAATGCAAAAGAAAACGCCTTATTAATGGAGTTTGTTTTGCATGGCCTTTCTACTTATTCTTTGATAAGCAAAAAAGTGGTTGAAGGCAAAATTGAGTTTAAAGATTTAATGGGAAGTATGCTCAATATGAGCTCTCAATCTTTTAGAGATGAAGAACTTGACGATGAAAATTTTAAATAAAAAAAAGCCGGACTGATCATCCGGCTTTTAAAATTTATCACCAATTTATTTGATTAACCATCCCACTTTTATTCCGCCACTTAGCCCCAGGTTTGCACCAGGCCCTGCTTTTTGAATTACAAAATGATTGTCACCGCTCGTTAAATAAAAATCATTATAATCATTACGTCGATTATCAAACGCATACCCAACTCCATAATATGCGTCAACTATAAATTTGTCGCCGAAAACCCACTGATGGCCAAAGTTTAGAATTAATGCACCAAAAACAGTATTTCTTTTTTCTACTACGGCAGATCCTGTCTTATAATCAATGGCGTTATCAGAATAATAGCCAAAAGTTGCAGTTGGTTTAATGTAAGTGCCCTGCATTATATGACTCATTCTTGCGCCCTTATTAAAAAAATTCGGCAGTTTATTAAACTTATAACCAGCGTCAATAAAGGCGCCAAACGCATTTCGTCTATAGGGCTGATAAGTACCGTTAGTATAAAAATTATCTATCTCATAATTTTTTCCTGCACCTATTATCCCAAATCCAAGCTCATAACTCTTTAATGGTGATACAGACTTTTCAAAGGAAAATTGCGAATAGCCTAAAAGCGGTGCAAGAAAATTTACTTTAATTACTTTGGTCAATTGCCCTGCATAATTCTCAGGATCTTTAAAGCTCATTTTATATTTTTCCACCCTTCCATCTGCAAATTCAATTCTATTCAAAGTTGATTTATCAACTACGTAAACGGGACCGTCAGGATTGTCGTAAAGTTTATACTTTATTTCGTCGGTGCCAATTTCAATCACTTTCGCGTTGACAACAGTACCCCTCAGTTTATAAATTTTATCCTGTCCAAAAATTTGGGAAGAAACCAGGATTGTTAATCCGATTATCAAAATTTTTCTCATACAGCAGTTTTTTACATGACTTATATTATCTAAAATTAGCTGCATTTGTTTTGTTAATACTTCTCGTAAATACAAAAAAGCACATTTAATAATGTTAATCAAAGAATATTCACTTCTGTTTCCAGGTTGATAGAAAATTTTTCCAAGACGGAACTTTTTATTTCTTCACTTAGTGCCAAAATTTCATCGCCTTTTGCATTTCCGTAATTCACCAACACGAGCGCCTGCTTATCGTAACAACCCGCGTCGCCTTTTCTATAGCCTTTCCATCCACATTCTTCTATAAGCCAACCTGCAGGAATTTTAAATTTATCCTCACTAATTTTATAACACGGTAAACGCACATCTTCAGTAACTATTGTTTGTAATTTCTCTAATTGCGCTGAATTTATTTCGGGGTTTTTGAAAAAACTCCCGGCATTACCAATCAACGAAGGATCGGGAAGCTTTGAGGTGCGGATGTTGATTACTGCATCTGATATTTTTTTAATCGTTAGATCTGTCACATTCATTTTTTGCAATTGCTGTTCTATTGCGCCGTAAGAAATATTAAAGTGCGGAATTTTACTCAGCCTGAATGTAACATTCAAAATAGCAAACTGGTCTTTATATTTTTTCTTGAAAATACTTTCACGATACCCAAACTCACAATCGTTCAGCGTGAAATTCATAATATTTTTTTCTGAAAAATTATAAGCTTCCAAAGAATGAAAAATATCTTTTATTTCCACGTCGTATGCGCCAATATTTTGCATTGGTGCGGCACCAACATTACCAGGAATTAATGAAAGATTTTCAACGCCCCCGAAATTTCTTTCAATACAATGAAGTACAAATTGGTTCCAGTTTTCACCTGCGCCGACTTTTACATACACGTTTTTTTCCTCTTCATGTACTGTTTCAATTCCATAAATATTATTCTTTAAAACAAAGCCTTCAACATTTTTTGTAAAAAGAATATTGCTTCCACCGCCTAAAATAAATATCGGCTCTTTATCAATTTTGGTATCATGAAATAGCGCTTGCAGATCATATACTGAACTGAATTGAGCAAACTTTTCTGCGTTCACATCTATTCCAAATGTATTGTACTTTTTTAAGGAAAAATTTTGTTCGATCTGCATAATCTTAAATCAAATAAAAAACATAATCCAGATTAATAAGGAAAGCAAAAATTTATAAAGAGCATTTTTTATTTGTGAAAATCAAACCGGGTCCACATCCGGAATCACTACAACGCTTCTAAACTTTTTTTCTGACTTTAATAAGTTTACATAATTATCGATAACTTTTTTTTGCGCCTGGATATGCACTGCATCCTTTGGAAGCTTTATCAAAATCTCCATTAAATACATACTTCTTATTCTATTGACAACCGGCGCTGCAGGTCCAACCAGGTTTTTAAAGTCTTTCTGTAATGAACTGCCCAATAGTTCAGCAGCCTCCTGCACCAATTCTTTTATTTTATGTTTTAAAGTTAATCTTATCAGCCGGCTGTATGGAGGATAAAAAAATTGCCTGCGCATCGCGATTTCGTTATCGTAAAATTTTTGATAATCATGTTCCTGCAAGAATAATAATACTGGATGATTGATTTTTGAGGCCTGGATTAATACAAGTCCTTCTTCAGTTTTTCTGCCTGCCCGCCCGCTTACCTGTTCCATTAATTGAAAAGCTCTTTCATTCACCCGGAAGTCTGCGAAGCTCAACAAGCCATCCGCATCAAGAATGCCAACGAGACTTACTTTTTCAAAATCAAGCCCCTTAACAACCATCTGTGTGCCTGCAAGAATATCTATTCGATGTTGCTCAAATAATTTAATTAAAGTATCGTGAGCGTTTTTACCTTTTACGGAATCTACGTCCATACGCGCAATCTTATTATTTGGAAAGTCTAAAGTAAGTTCCTCTTCAATTTTTTCTGTTCCGAAATTTTTTTCCATCCAATTTACACTGCCACATGCGGGGCAGGTATTTAACTTTGCGTAAGTGTTGCCACAATAGTGACAGTGGAGCTTATTAGAATATTTATGCAGCGTTAAAGTGACATCGCAATTTTCGCAACGGGGTATGAAACCGCAAGTGCCACAGATAAGAAAGGGCGCATAACCTCTGCGATTTTGAAAAAGAATTATTTGCCGGTCTTTCTTCAAGGCATCTTCCATTGCGGCTTTCAGTTGTGGCGAAATCATTACTTTCCCTTTTTTGGAAGCAGCCACCGTTCTTGTGTCAATTATTTTTATCTCCGGTAATTTTAAGCCGCCAAATCTTTCATTAAGGTTAACGAGCGCATATTTATTTTTCAATACATTATAATAACTTTCAACTGATGGCGTCGCGCTTCCCATCAAAACTTTCGCTTGAAAAAGAGAAGCATAAAATACTGCCGTATCACGTGCGTTGTACCTGGGTGCTGGTTCCTGTTGTTTAAACGAAGGATCATGTTCCTCATCGATTACAATCAACCCAAGATCTTTAAAAGGAAGAAAGAGCGCACTACGCGCCCCCAGGATAATTTTTAATTCACCCGTTTTAATTTTGTTCCAAAGCTCTACCCTTTCATTATTATTAAATTTAGAATGATAGATCGCAATATTGCCGCCAAAGTTCAGTTGCAATCTTCGAATAATCTGCGCCGTTAGTGTTATCTCCGGCAGCAGGTATAAAACCTGTTTGCCTTCTTTAATAAATTTTTCTATTTGCTTAATGTACAATTGAGTTTTTCCGCTACTGGTAATGCCATGCAACAGGCACACATCTTTTTTTGTGAAGGCAATGTCAATTTCCTCTAAGGCTTTTTTTTGCGAGTCATTTAGTTCAAAACTGACGTCCATTTTTTTCGGCAAACTTCTAAGCCTGTCAACGCTTCGTTTTTCTATGAAAAGAATTTGCTTGTCAGAAAGGCCTTTTAATTGAGCAGCGGTTGCTCCCGATTTTTTTAAAAGCTCCGCTTGCGAAACTTCTCCCTGGGTTTTTGATAAATGCAGAAAGCTTAACAACAGCTCCAATTGCTTTGGCGCTTTAAAATTATTCAACAGTTCACTTAGCTTTTCTTCACTTTCATATTCCGGATTTATCTGTACATAATTTTCTTTTTTCTCTTTGTATTTATCTGTGAAAGCTTCCCAAATGAAACAGACTTTTTTATCGATAAGTTTCTTTATCAATGGATAAACATGAATGATATCGGAAACCATTTGAACTTCCGTAAGCTTTAATTCTTTCTTTAAAAGCAATGCCTCAGCAACTAAATATTCTTCATTATCGAGGTCAGAAAAATTATCGCCATATTCTTCATTAAATATCAGGATTGCTTCGCTGCTTAGTTTCAAATGAGTTGGCAAAGCTGCCGCCATAACTTCTCCTTCGCTGCACATATAATATTCACTGATCCATTTCCAAAGGTGCAATTGCTGGTGATAAATAATGGGTTCGTCATCAATTACGCTTATAATATTCTTGGTTGTATACGCTGGCTCCGTTTTGTTGATCGACTTGATAATTCCTGCATATTTTTTATTCTTTCCGAATACGACTTCAGCACGGCAGCCAATTTTTATTTTAGCGGTAAGTTCCGTTGGTACGGAGTAGGTGTATGTTTTAGGAATTGCAAGCGGAAGAATTACTTCAACCCATAAATTTATTGGGGAGGCGGTTTCATTAAATAAATTTTGCTCCTGCAAATTTTCACTAATCATTTATGCAAATATAAATTCAAACAGGCTATGCTTTTTTTATCAATTGTAATAAAAACATTAGGTGCTTTATTGAATCCACGAAGCCTGGTAACGCATCAGCGCTTCTTCCATCTGCTTAAATATTTTCTCTTTTAAAGGCGCCACATCATTTATTGTAAGTGCTTCAGTTGAAGTTTCTGCAAGATAAACTGCACGGCACCTCCCAGGGTTTAGTGAAAAAATGTCTTTATAATTAAGCCTGTCGTAAGTATCTAAAAATAAGATGGGCCTAATAGGTTTTTTTGTTTCAATGGCTATTCTAAAAGCGCCGTCATAAAACTTCTTTAAGGGTTGATGGGTCATATTAAATGTTCCTTCAGGGCAAATAAAAACAGAGATCTTTTTGTTGAGAAAGTAAATAAGTTCTTTGACGCTTGATGATCTTTTTAACGCATTTTCCCTTTTTACCAACACCGCTCCTTTTTTATAAATAAATCCAAAAATGGGGATCTTTACCATGTCCGCTTTACCTAAAATACGAACGTGCTGTCTCCTGATCGACTTCATCATCATCGGAATATCAAGATAAGAAATATGATTGCTCACAAAAATAAATTGCTTGTCAAGGTTATGTTTCTCTTCATAAATACAACGATATCTTATACATGCAAGAAAGAAAAATGCGTCCGCCCAAAAACGGCAAATTTTATACAGGAGATTGCCACCTTTGATATCACTTAACATGAAAGAAACAATAAATAAGGGAAGAAGTAAAAACATTAATAGAAGAAAAACCGTAAAACCATAGATACTAAATACTGCCAACACAACTCTTTTAAAAATACGCACGCTAAAGGTTTTAAGTAAAATTCAACTATATGAACATTTTTTGGCCGCTTTTAATACGGGAAAAGACGAAATTTAACCTAAAAATGCAAAAATCCTCCTATCCGGGATTTTTATAGGAAATTTTATCCATAAAACCCTTACATTTGCACTCCAAAAATCTGGAATTTATGTTTGCAGTTATTAAAATCGCGGGCCAGCAATTTAAAGTTCAACCCGGACAAAATTTATACGTACCTCATCTTGCAGGGAAAGCGGGTGATAAGATTGAGTTTTCAGAAATTCTTTTGCACGACAATGATGGAAAAATTTCCTTAGGTGATGCGGCAAAAGTTACTGTAAAAGCTGAGATCGTAACGGACCTTATTAAAGGCGAAAAAGTGATCGCGTTTAAAATGAAAAGAAGAAAAGGCTTTAGAAAAAAACATGGCCATCGTACACAGTATACACACATAAAAGTAACAGACATTGCATAAGCAATTATGCAAAAGGTAAAAATGAAAATTTGCAAATTCATTTTTAAGATTTAGAAAAAAGCAATTTTAATTTATAAGATTATGGCACACAAAAAAGGCGAAGGCTCAGTAAAAAATGGCCGCGATTCACAAAGCAAAAGATTAGGTGTAAAAATATTTGGCGGACAGGCTGCCATCGCAGGAAATATTATTATTCGCCAGAGAGGAACAGTTTACCACCCAGGTAAAAATGTTGGCCTTGGAAAGGATTTTACCATCTTCGCAACAACAGATGGTGTTGTTGAATTTAGAAAAACAAAGGGCGATAAGACCTTCGTTTCTGTAAATGCTGTCGAAGCGTCAGCATAAATTTCATTAAATAATTTTTGGCAGTTAACAAAATGTTTTTATTTTTAGTTATTATTTACTAACAATTAAATTCTAAAAACATGGCAATGGCAAAAAAAGCTGCCCCTAAAAAGGCCGCTGCAAAAAAAGCTGCTCCTAAAAAGGCTGCTGCAAAAAAAGCCGCTCCTAAAAAAGCTGCTGCAAAAAAAGCCGCTCCTAAAAAAGCTGCTGCAAAAAAAGCTGCCCCTAAAAAGGCTGCTGCAAAAAAAGCTGCAAAAAAATAGAAAGTATTTCTTTTCAAAGCAGAATATTACTAAAGTCCCGAATCTTTCGGGACTTTTTCTTTTTAATTCAACTCCTGTAGAATATAGGCTGGCAGTGATTATCAGGCCGAAGTCGTATTTTTTAAAAAAATAATTGAAATACTTTATCATACGGATTTTAAATTTGAGCTATGGATAATTCTGCAATAGCAAAACACTTTTCGTTGCTTTCGAAACTTATGGAAATACATGGTGAAAATAGTTTTAAATCAAAAACTTATTCAATTGCCGCATATAAAATTGATCAACTAACGGTAGAGCTACAAACGCTTTCATCAGAAAAAATTTTTTCTATAAATGGTATCGGCGATGCTATAGGAAAAAAAATAATCGAGCTTACGGAAACAGGAAAGATGAAAATACTTGAGGACATAATTTCGAAAACTCCTGATGGAATTCTTGAAATGATGAAGATTAAAGGCATCGGTCCAAAAAAAATTTCAATCATTTGGAAGGACATGAACGTTGAAAGTGTTGGTGAACTTTTGTATGCCTGCCAGGAAAACAGGTTGTCTCTTTTAAAAGGCTTCGGAAAAAAAACCCAGGACAATTTTATTGAGTCAATTGAATTTTATTTAACGCAACAAGGAAATTATTTATATGCACAAGTAGAAAATATTGCCATAGAATTAGAGCAATTTTTTCGAAAAATTTTTCACTCCGATAAGATAAAAATTTCAGGAGCCTTTCAAAAACAAGACGAAACAATTGAAGCGCTCGAATATGTAATTCCTTTTTCTGAAGAAATTATTTTAGAAAAAATTGCTGATGATAAAGCCTTTAATCTTTTAGAAAAAACCGATGAATATTTATTATACAAATACAACGATGGAATTAAAATAAAGCTCTACATAGCCGATGATAAAAGTGTAGTAAAAAAAGCATTTGAACTAAGTAGTTCTACTGAATTTCTCCAATCGTTTTATGTAGTATGTAACGCAAAAAAAAATGAAACTTCTTCAAGTGAAGAGGAGATTTTTAAAGCTGCAGGATTGCAATATATTCCTCCATTTTTACGGGAAAGCAAAACTATTTTGACTCTCGCAGCCAAAAATGCTATTCCCGAAGTAGTGCAACCTGGCGACATCAAAGGAATTATTCACTGCCATAGCAACTGGAGCGACGGCTCAAATACGGTTGAAGAGCTCGCGATGGCTTGTAAATCTCAAGGATATGAATACCTCGTTTTGAGTGACCACAGCAAATCTGCCTTTTATGCGCAAGGCCTTACGGAGGAAAAAATAAGTGCGCAACACCAGCTTGTTGATGAATTGGATAAAAAGCTTTCGCCTTTCAGAATTTTTAAAAGTATTGAAAGCGATATTTTAAATGATGGTAACCTGGATTATAGTAATAATATTTTATCAACATTTGATCTTGTTATTGCTTCGGTGCATTCCAATTTAAAAATGACTGAAGAAAAAGCAATGATGCGGTTGATCAATGCAATTGAAAATCCCTACACTTCTATTCTTGGCCATATGACGGGACGATTGTTATTAAGTCGCAAGGGTTATCCCGTTGATTACAAAAAAATTGTAGACGCGTGCGCTGCCAATAAAGTTGTTATAGAAATAAATGCTCATCCCCGCAGGCTTGATATGAGATGGCAATGGCTTGAATATGCCTTATCAAAAAACATTATAGTTTCCATTGATCCTGATGCACATTCCATTGCAGAATTTAAAAATACACGATATGGAGTACTGGTGGCTCAAAAGGGAATGGTAACCGCAAAACAAAATTTAAGCAGCTTCACCTTACATGAAATGGAAAATTTTTTAAAAGAAAATAAGAAGAGATAAGAAATCTTACTTTAAATAATTAAGCAATAGTTACCGGCAATTCAACGTAAAAAATTGTCCACCTGGCCGGCATCGTTTCGAACCATATTTTACCATTTTGCTTTTCAACTATTCCCTTGCACATGGCAAGCCCAAGACCTGTACCAGATGTTTTTGTTGTAAAGTTTGGTACAAAAATCTTACTGCGCATTTCTTCAGGAATGCCACTGCCATTATCTTTCACTGATACAATGACGTAATTGCCTGACAATTGGCTACGTATTTCAATTACCGCATTCCTGTCTTCCGGAACTGATTGCACCGCATTTTGAAGAAGGTTTGTAAACAACCGGTTTACCTGGGTTCTGTCAGCTTCTATCAAAAGCTCACCAGGCTGCAGGTATGTATTAATCTGTAATTTTTCATTAGTTGAATATAATGATGAAACGTTCACCAGTGTTTGATTAAGATCGAACCGTTGATTTTTTGAATTTCCAATATTTGCAAATTGAGCAAAGTCTCCGGCAATTTTTGCAAGATGTTCTATTTGTTCTAATAAGATATGTGCAACGTGTAATGAGATCTTCTTAACATCAGGCGAATTATTATCGATGGCCATTTGCAGGTATTGCAAATTGAGCTTCATAGGCGTAAGAGGATTTTTAATTTCATGGGCAACCTGTCTTGCCATCTCGCGCCACGCCCCTTCTCTTTCACTCTTTGCCAGAAGCTGCGCACTTACGTCCAGCTTCTTTACCATCTTATTATATTCAATTACTAACTCGCCAATTTCATCACGCCGGGTCCAAACAATTTCCTCGTTACCTTTTTCAAGATTTACTTCTTTCATTTTATCACTGATGAGCGAGAACGAATGAGTAATTCTATTAGTTATAAAGAGCGCAATAATTCCAGCCACTAAAAAAATAAATGCATTGAGATTAATAATGGTAACAAGAAAATTGGAGATCTCATCTTGCAAATTATTTTGCGATTCAAAATATGGAATGTTTAAAAAAGCATATTCATTGCCGGCTTCGTCCCTTACAGGAACATAATTGCTCAGGTAATCCAGGCTGCCTATTTTCTGCTCTTGCGAATACTGAACATCTTTTAATTTGTTCAAATGAAAATAGGCTATCGGATCCATCTTTTCGCTCACAATCCCCTTCCGGTAAGGTAATGGCAAAGACGATACTTTTAAATTTCCATCAAGATCGTAAAGGTTAATATCAGCCGCATGAATGCCGGCAACTTTATTAATTGTTTCTTCCAATTTACCATTGGATACTGAATCGAAATTCATCAGTTGCTTTTCGGCTATAGACATCGTATCAATAGAATTGCGAATTTCATTTTCCATTATGTGAATGGTATGGCTGAGCTTTTCCCTGTTGTTGCTGTGATAGCGGCTGATAAAAAACAAAATGGTGGTAACGCCAATTACGATAAAGGAGAAAATACTGATGGTGATAATTGTTCCGTGCACCTGGTTGCGAATCGTGAATTGCCAGAAAGATTTTAGATCTTTTGAGGTTATTTTTCCGCCAACTAATTTATTTAAAAGATTAAAGAGAACCGTAATTACCAGGAACGAGCAAAATAAATAAGCAAACAGTGTGATGGATTCGATGAAAATATTATCCTGCCTTGCGATAACAATAACTTTGTCTTTATTGGCGCGATACCAAAGTTCTTCATAACCATCATGGTTAACCGTACGGAATTCATTATAAGTAAAAGAGCTGGAATCGATAGAAGTTGGAAAAGGATAATCATTATTGCTGCTGCTTAATTGGTTTTTATTGTAAACAGCAAACGCATAGATGGATGAGTTTTCAATAGAATTAGAACCGCCTTTGGAAAACAGTTCCGGGTAAAGTGCATCACTCTTGAATTTTTTAGGTTTTGAAACAAGAAAAATATATCCTTTATTTTTTCCTGAGGTATCAATAATTTCTCTTTTACTTATATAATTAAACCGATCGTAAGAAATATCATAATAAAAAAGTCCCGGCACTTCTGTTGGCTTTCCTTGTGTTTGTATGATTGCATTCAGCGAATTAAAATTAGTTGAATCATCATTATATAAAGGCTCTTCGAGGCCGTCGAAAGTATAAATTCTGGTATCATATTTATTGAGATAGCCGGAAAAATTTTCATTTATTAAACTGTCTTTCAAAATTTTATTGGTGATAGGATTCTTTAGCCTGTCGAACATATCTACCAGTGCATCGTTACTAAAATCACTCAGAATAATATTTATAATTCTTTGGCTTGCCGGATCTTCTTTATTGGCAAGGTTCACTGCAAAAGTTTTTCTCTGCTCCAATTCTTTCTTTCGGTTTTGAATAACAATGGCAGCAGTTATAGAAACCGAGAAAAAGAAAACCCAAAAAATAAAACGTGAAGCAATAAGGTTAGATGCATGTAAAGCAAGAAACCCTTTATTAAGCAGAAACATGAAAAATAAAAGCCACAGCAATAGTGATAAATCGAAGGAAACATGTTCGGAATGCAGCCTGAGTGTTATCAACACCAGGCCTATAATAGCAATGAATAAATATAGAAACCAGTTCGGTTTAAAAATGGCTTTTACAGGATTATAAAGAATTTGTATGAGAAAGAAATATCCTGTAGCAACGCAACTCAAAACAATAAAGCCAGTGAGGCTATAAATATTGAGGATTGTAAAAAAATTAAGAACGTCGAAAGAAATTTGCGAATCAGAAACCAGGCTTCGTACAATGTCGCCACATATTACCGTGATCGCAATCATTACGCAAGAAATAAATCCAACAGCAACATATTTTCTGAACTTCGTCTTAAAATTAAAAATGGCATACCGACCCCGATAATGGAATCTGATGAAAAGAACAATCCATAAAAATAAAAATGAATTGATCAGTAAATCGCCTAATGACCGAAGCACTGAATTAGAACCATAAATGGAAGGATCAAATAAATCAAGTTGCCTGAAGTTCAATGGAATTGGCAAAAAATAACTTAATAATCTTAATAGCAGCACCGGTATTATTAAAATTAAGAGCGAAGACCAGAATCCCTTTCTTTCAAAATAAAATTTTGCCAGTTTATGAATAAAAAACAGCACTAATATTCCCGCGATAATTCTAAACCAAAGAGACACAATATTATCGTGGCTGATTACTGAATCTTTAATACGCTTGATGTAAAAAAGTTCTTTCCCGCTTATAGCGCGAACTAATGAATCTGTCGGCTTAAGACTGATGTCGTACTCCGTTTGAATATTGTTGATTGCTATGAAAGAATTATGCAGGTATTTATTTTCTACATAATAATTCCACTTTACCGGTATAAGAGTAACGATTGAATAAAGTGATCCGTCCGTTTTTTCATACGATTTTTTGTTGACGACATACCAACCGTTTTTAAGGCCTTTAAACGAGGTGCCATCGGGGTCGTATAAAGTGGTGGAGTCTGGCTCAATTATTTGAGTGTTCCAAAAAACCGGATCCGGATTTTCAAATGGAGTAATGCGATAGATGAAAACGAAAAATTTTTTATCTACCAATTCATCAAGATCTTTCTCGTCATAATCTCCATCAATAATGTCGTTTAATAATGCAGTGTCTTTTACAAAAGCTTCAATCTTTTTTTGATTTTTATAAATATCCCTTTGTACTTCGTGTTGTACGGCTTTGGTTGTTGAGTTGCCGCTCCAATAATTATCAATAATAAATGATAAAGTAAATAACCATGCGGATGCCACTAACAGGTACCCGTTTTTTCCAAAAAAGCTATTGGTGTTTTTAATATATTTCCACATCACTATTTTTGTTTCTTTATTTCATTCCACATGGCATCCATTTCTTGCAGGGACATGCTGCTTAGATCATGGCCATTTTTCGCAGCAGTTTCTTCCATTTTAGTAAACCGGCTTATGAATTTTTTATTAGTTAATTCCAGGGCATTTTCGGCATCAACATTTAAAAATCTTACATAATTAATTACAGAAAAAAAAAGATCCCCAGCTTCATCTTCAATCGAATCCTGGTTACCAGAATTTATAGCCTCCGTTAGTTCCGCCTTTTCTTCCTCTATCTTCTCCCACACCTGTTCTTTTGTTTCCCATTCAAACCCAACCTGTTTTGCTTTTTCCTGCAGGCGCATTGCTTTTACCATTGCCGGCAATGATTTTGGAACGCCGCTTAAGACTGATTTTTTGCCTTCCGACAACTTTATTTGCTCCCAATTCTTCTTTACATCTTCCTCATCCTTTACTATTACATCTCCATAAATATGTGGATGTCTTTTAACCAGCTTTTCGCAGATGCCATCGATCACTTCCTGCAATAAAAATTTATTTTGTTCCTCAGCAATTTTAGAATAGAAAATAATGTGAAGCAATAAATCGCCCAATTCTTCTTTAATACCTTTCCAATCTTTATCAGTAATTGCATCGGCAAGCTCAAATGTTTCTTCAATCGTTTGCTGCCGGAGCGTATGAATTGTTTGCTTTTTATCCCATGGGCATTTTTCGCGCAGCTCATTCATAATTTCCACCAGTTGACCCATACCTTTATTATCGAGCATACAATTTTATATTATAGAATTGATATTTTAACGAGGCTTAAGCCTGTTCCGGCTGTTACAAACAATATTAAAAACAAATGAGAGAAGATTTGTTTAAAGGTTTCAACTTCGCAATTTTCTCCGTTAGCAACAAAGGCAATATTTTGCGCTAAGTGCCGTTCAAACTTAATGGCAGTTGCTTTGTTTTCTTTAGGAAGATACAACACCTTTTTATTTAACATTTAATAAATTATGGTTAAAAATACCAAAGTAAATATTCGGATGAAATTATTCAGTTATTTTAGGGCAATGTATACCCCGAAATTAAAACAATCTAATTTTCCTAAAATGGTAAGATCACTTAGACCGTTTCTCTTCATGTTTTTTCTGCTTTTCTGTATTTTTACCGACTCTGCAAAGGCCCAATATTATTATAAAGATATTTGGAACAACCAACAGCTAATAAAAGAATTTTCAATTTTAAAAAGTGATAATCTAAGGACGATAAAAATTAAAAGCTTTGAGGATGATGGCGAACCGAGTGATGGATTTTTTTGTGAGAAGAAAATCAATAAAGGCTTTTCTCAATCGCAGATGATTTCGAAATCGTACATAACCGGGCAATCGCTTTTAGTATCTGATTATAATGCTGATGGCAGGCCGGTAAAATCAACCGATGATACGCCTACAACAATTAGCACCACTAATTATGAGTATGACCAAAGCGGGAAATTAACATTGATACGCACAACTACCAAGGCCGACGATGACTCAGTAATGATAGTTGAAACGCATGAATATTTTTATGATGAAAAAGGGTTGCCTGCAAAAATGCTGCGAAAGAAAAACGACGTGTTGATCACTACTGTAAAATTTTTAAATGATGCAGCAGGAAATACCATTGAAGAAGACGTAGATAGCGACAGCAGAACAGAAAAAAAATATTATTATTATTATGATAGTAAGAACAGGCTTACGGATGTTGTTCATTATAATTATAGCGCTAAAAGATTGCTACCAAGTTATATGTATGAATATAACGCGCAAGGCCAGCCGAAACAGATGATATCAACTGAAGAAGGTGGATCCAATTATTTCATTTGGAAGTATTCGTATAATGATAAAAATCTTCGCGAAACAGAAAAATGTCTGTCAAAGGAAAGACGATTGCTGGGAACCATTCAATATGAATATAATTGATAACTCACTAGGCTGCTCCGTCTTTTAATTATTTACAAATTGAATCTTCGTTTATCAGGTAGACTTGCCGGTCTTTTAATTAGCGTCTACGCCCCATCAAAAAAAAATTTGCCGTCAGCATGCCGTTGCGGCAATATTTTGGGAAATATTCATTACCTAAAACGCTGCAACACATTACCTGACTTTATTTTGATTTATAGCAGTTTTAACCTGTGTATAAAACTATTTACCCTAAAATATGTTCCGGCATTAAAGAATAATAAATAATTTTAAACCATGATCGAAATTATTCAGCGGCCATGGCCGTGGTATGTAGCCGGGCCTTTAATTGGCTTAATGGTTCCCTTATTATTATTATTGGGCAATAAGACGTTTGGAATTTCTTCTTCCCTAAGACATGTATGCGCCATTTGCCTGCCTCAAAAAATTCCTTTTTTTCATTACGATTGGAGAAAAGAAGCATGGAATTTATTTTTTGTTGGCGGGGTTATAGCAGGTGGTTTTATTGCCGCCACATTTTTAATGAACAATCAGCCGGTTATCATAAATCCCAAATTGGTAACGGAGCTTTCAAGCTATGGAATTACAGATTATCATTCGATGGTTCCTAAACAACTTTTTAATTGGCAGCAATTGTTTACAATAAAGGGACTTATGCTGATGGTTGTTGGTGGCTTTTTCGTTGGCTTTGGAACCCGCTATGCCGGCGGCTGCACGTCAGGTCATTCAATAATGGGATTATCAAATTTGCAATTTTCTTCGCTGGTAGCAACCATTTGTTTTATGGTTGGTGGTTTTGTTATGGCGAACCTTATCTTACCACTAATATTAAAAATGTAATAATGAGCAATACTGCGGTAATAAAAAACATTAATAACAATACTGATTTTGAAATGCGGTCCCTGGATGAAATGTCCTTTAACGAATCAGGTTTAACGCATCCATGGTGGTATAATATTAAATACCTGTTCGTTGGAATTTTATTTGGAATTATTTTAGTTAAGTCTGAAGTGATATCGTGGTTCAGGATCCAGGAAATGTTCAGGCTCGAAAGTTTTCACATGTATGGCGTAATTGGTTCTGCCGTTATCACAGGAGTGGTCTCTATATCAGTGATAAAAAAATTTAAAATAAAAACTATTTATGGCGAAAAAATCAAATTATATCCGAAGAAATTTAATAAAGGCCAAATTTATGGAGGGTTAATATTTGGTTTAGGATGGGCGCTCACAGGTGCATGCCCTGGACCTTTGTTTGCCACCATTGGAACTGGTGCTTTGGTTATTTCGGTTGCACTATTAAGTGCCATCGCCGGCACCTGGACTTATGGATATTTAAGGGAAAGGTTGCCACATTAATAAATATTTTTTATGCTCTTTGCAAGAAAAATAAATATTACTTGTTTTATTATCATTTGTTTAATCGTCATCACGACAATTTTATTAGTGTCGTGCAATAGTAAAAATGACGACGATAGAAAAAACAGATCCTTATCTAATTCACCTTGGTATGGCTGGAATAAATACCAGATCAAACCAGAGGATTCTTTAGTGCGATTAGGACACGATCTTATTGAAAATACTTCTTATTATTTTGGGCCCAAAGGAAAAATAGCGGCGATTTCAAATGGGATGAATTGCCAGAACTGTCATATAGATGGAGGCACCATTCCTTACGGTAATAATTTTAGCGCGGTGATAGCTACCTATCCACGATTCAACAATCGCAGCAACGACTCGCAGTCAATTGCCAGCAGGGTAAATGATTGTTTTGAGAGAAGTCTGAACGGCAAAGCCATTGATACCACAGGTCTTGAAATGAGAGCATTTCTCGCTTACTTTCATTGGCTTGGCGACGATATTCCTAAAGGCAAGAAACCTTTAGGTTCCGGCGTGCCACAGTTGAAATATATGGATCGCTCCGCCGATCCTTCAAAAGGTAAAATGGTTTTTGTAAATAATTGCCAGCGTTGCCATGGAAATAGCGGTGAAGGACAACCGAACGCAACTGCATCCGGCTATATATATCCACCGCTTTGGGGAGCCAATAGTTATAATACCGGTGCTGGTATGTATCGCTTATCTTCCTGCGCAGGATTTATAAAAAATAATATGCCCTTAATAGAAGCCAGTTATCAGCATCCTAAATTAAAAGAAGAAGAAGCCTGGGATGTTGCTGCTTTTATTAACAGCCAGCCGCGCCCCGTAATTCAAACAAAAAATGATTACCCTAATCTCGCTCGTAAACCAATAGATAATCCCACCGGTCCTTACATTGATACGTTCAGTGAAGCGCAGCATAAATATGGCCCCTTTAAACCGATAAAACTTGCCATGGATAAATTGAAGAAGTAAAATCTTCATCGGGCCATTTCCACACTTTATGTTCTCCTTTAGGTTTAATTAAAGAAACCCATTTGCTCTTTCGTTAATTTTACAAAAAAAAAGCAGCATGAATATTATAAAAATGGAAAGAAGAACAGGCGATTATGGATTTGAAGCGATCGACGAAAATGATAATACATTACATACTGATTCGAGCATTGAAAATGGTGGAAGCAATTATGGTTTCAGGCCTATGCAAATGATCCTGGCGAGTTTAGGAAGTTGTAGTGCAATAGATATTGTATCCATCTTAAAAAAGCAAAAGCAAACGGTAGAAGATATTAAAATAAGGATTGAAGGTGAAAGGGAACAAAAAGCAATTCCTTCTTTATGGAAATCAGTAAATATCTTCTTTGAAATCTACGGAAATATTGATGAACAAAAAGTAAGGAAGGCAACCGCATTATCAATGGACAAACATTGTTCCGTTGCAGAAACATTACGGCGTGGTGGTACGCACATTACCTGGCATCTAAATGTTGTTCAATCAAAAACTGCATTGGCTCAATAATTTTTTATTGGAAATTTATACATGGATACAAAATTTTTTGAACATCTCCTGGGCAGGCAGCAACAAAAAGAAATTGTTCCTGCAAACAACATTATTGCTTCCTGGGCATTAAGCCTGATTGGATTATTATATCCTGAGCTGTCAATATCTTCTTACGCGTTAACTTCAGAAATAGAAGAAGAATTTAATAGCATGGAGACAGACCTTGTAAAAATTTTACGCGCTACAAGAGCGTGCGAAAGCTGTAACAATGAAGAAATCTCCAGGGAATTTTTTCAAAATATTCCTTCCCTATACAAGGTTCTTAACACGGATATTCATTCATTAATAACGGGCGACCCTGCGGCAAGAATTGAGTTTGAAGTAATTCGCGCTTATCCCGGATTTTATGCGTTATGTTTTTACCGCATTGCCCACGAATTGCTAAAGTTGGAGGTTCCGCTTTTACCGCGCATACTTACTGAACACGCTCATTCTAAAACCGGCATCGATATTCATCCCGGAGCAATAATAGGCGATCATTTTTTTATTGATCACGGCACTGGTATTGTTATTGGCGAAACTGCAGAAATTGGTAATCATGTAAAATTGTACCAGGGCGTAACGCTTGGTGCTATGAGTGTTGATAAATCACTGGGCTTTACAAAACGTCATCCTACGGTTCAGGATCATGTAGTGATCTATTCCGGTGCAACCATACTGGGTGGTGAAACAGTTATCGGCCATCACAGTGTTATTGGTGGTAACGTGTGGCTTACTAAAAGTATTCCGCCGGGTTCCTTAGTGTATCATAAGCCGGAAATCACCGTCGTGGAAAACAAAATTGTGAATTATTAATTATGGCTACAATCCTGGATACAGTTGGCAACACCCCTTTGGTTGAGTTGCAAAATTTAAACAAAAATAAAAAGGTAAAAATTTTCGCCAAGTTGGAAGGTAATAATCCCGGAGGCAGCGTGAAAGACAGGCCGGCCTTGAATATGATAAAAAGCGCCCTGGAGCGCGGCGACATAAATAAAAACTCAAAACTTATTGAAGCAACCAGCGGCAATACAGGAATAGCCCTTGCCTTAATGGCGAAATTATTTGGAATAGAAATAGAACTGGCAATGCCCTCTAACTCTACCCGCGAGCGTGTAATAACCATGGAGGCTTTTGGCGCGAAAGTAACTTTACTTGAGAGCATAGAAATTTGCCGTGATTATGCCGGGGAAAAGGCAGCATCCGGGGCATTTTATTTATTAGATCAATTTGCCAACCCTGATAATCCATTAGCACATTACAAAACCACCGGCCCCGAAATATGGAAAGATACCAACGGGGCAATAACCCATTTTGTAAGTTCCATGGGAACAACAGGAACAATAATGGGATGCAGCCAATATTTAAAGGAAAAAAATAATGACATTCAAATTGTAGGTTGCCAACCTTCTGAAGACTCTTCTATTCCAGGTATAAGAAGATGGCCGGTTGAATATCTTCCTAAAATTTTTGAGCCTTCAAGAGTTGATAGAAAAATGGATGTGACACAAAATGAGGCGACAGAAATGACACGTAAACTGGCGCGTGAAGAAGGCATCTTTGCCGGAATGAGCAGTGGCGGTGCGGCCTCAGCCGCGTTAAGGCTTGCAGAAGAATTGTCTTATGGCATGATTGTCTTCATTGCCTGCGATCGTGGTGACCGTTATCTCAGTAGCGATTTGTTTGGTTAAAATTCCGGCTCGCTTATATTATTGATAATAACTTTGGCTCGCAAATACTAACTGGGAAGCAGTTCCGTAAACTTCACGATTGTGAGACCTTGCAGGGTGCCATGCCGGTGAATTTTTCAAGGCCGCAACTACAATCTTATCAATTGCAGCTACAATTGGGGCATTCACTTCTACATCAATAATTTTACCCTCTTCGTTTACACTTCCCGTTACCCATACAAATGCTTCCGAACCAATTTTAAACTCATAACCGCCGGGGAAGAATATGCTTTCAGAAATATATTTCCTCCAGCCCTTATCTCCACCGGCAAATTCTGCCGGCCTGTCATTATTGGTTGTATCACTCATGGGATTTCCGTCTTCATCAAAATAATTTTTATCAATTAGTTTATCATGATCATACATTTCCAGGGAACTTAATTTTCCATTCTTATGAAAATATTGCCACTTGCCCTGGTGCATATTAAAATCTACATAGCGGCCTGCAGAAGAAGGATTGCCATTATCAAACCAGGAAATATAAACACCATTTCCATTCGCATCAAGATTGAGAGAATCTTTGGCCGAACCATTACTATACCAACCTAAAGAAATCCCGCTTAAATGGCCATCGGTATAACTATCGGAATCTTTTATACCCTTATCAGGAAAATAACTCATCCAAACTCCCGTCTTCTTGCTGTGAACATATTGCCCGGACGATTTTACTGTTCCGTCAGGATAGAACCAATAAAAAGCCCCGTTCGGAATGGTGCTTTCCTTGTCTTCATACAAGCCCATCATTTGAAGTTTTTTCAGGTTGATAAAAAAATCAGTCTTAAACCATCCGGAATCAGTTTTCTTTTCGAGAGAGTAAAACCTGGCATCATCCATCGGGCATTCGCGCCAGTAATAATTATAATAGTGCTCTACTTTATTTTGGGAAAAACACAAAGAAGCTGATAATAGGCATAGAACCATGGGCAAATAAATAATCCGCATAGCATGTTAATTTTGGTAATAAAAAATTAAACTAAAATAAATAAATGATAAAGTACGTTTGTTTGAAGCGTATTCTTTAAAACTGCGTAATAGCGTAGCTGGTAAATTTGAAATATAATAGTTTAAATCAGCTTTTTCATTTAAATAGCCAGGTTTCAATTTAAGTTTTACGGCATTAACACAACGTAATTCTGCTTTTATTTATTTTGATTGGAGATTTAAAAAGGTGACTATTCTTAACATTATCTTCATTTTTATTGGTTTACACATTGAAGTTTAATCTATAATTTTACTGATAGTATTTTTATTAAACTTTTTAATTCTAGTTGCTGTTACTTAACTCGAAACCAGGTTTATCATTATATCTTTTACCCTTTCACGACAATAAATGCCCTTTACCTTTTCTCATCCAGCTATAGTTTTACCGGTAACTTATCTCAATAAAAAATGGTATTCACTTACTGCGCTGATTGTAGGGAGCATGATTCCGGATTTTGAATATTTTATTCGAATGAGAGACAGGAGTAAATACAGTCACACCTGGACGGGACTATTCTGGTTTGACATTCCACTGGCATTATTGGTGATTTTTATTTTCCATAATATAGTGAGAAATGCACTTATCGATCATTTGCCTTTTAGTTTGAATGTACGGCTTTCGAAATTTGAAGAATTTAACTGGAACAAATATTTCCAGGACAATAAAATTGTCGTATTCATTTCATTAATTGTTGGTGTTACTTCTCATCTTATTTGGGATGATTTTACACATGAAGGCGGCTTTTTTGTAGAAGCTATTCCAATCTTAAGGGCACAGGTAAATATTTTCAATCACATGGTACCTGTGTTTTTAATGCTGCAATACGGATGCTCAGTTCTAGGAGGCATCGTTATTTTAATGGTGGTACTTAAATTGCCTGAAGGAAAAAAAACGAAGCATGATCACATCCTTAATTATTGGTTATTAGTTACCCTTATTACCATCTTTGTTGTAAATGCCAGGTTGTTTCTGGTTGAAATATATAACAGCTATATTGACGCCGACGATATAATTGTAATTATAATTTCCGGCGGCCTGATTGGTATAACTGCTGTGTCTGTTGTTCTTAAAGAAAAGAAGAAAAGAAATATTTATGCACATCTAAATAGAATTAATAATAAATAAAATAAAATTATAGCCCAAAATTTAACTCAACTTATAAAGGCTACTCAGCAACTATTTTACTTTATTTTTTTTCAGGTCAAGTGTGAAAGAATCAAACAACACCGGCGGGTTTTTCCAGGGTTCCTGCTGGCGTGGAACCGTATAATATTCTCCTCTTAATTTTTTACTGGTCATATCGATTGAAACGGTTATAAATCCGTGGCGGTCTTCGCAATATCTTTCAAATATTACATCTTGAAATGACGATGGTATCGGTGTATTAATTTTTGTTTTTCCTACATTTATATTGTGCAAATGCCAGTAACCACCTGCTCCCGCTACTATAAAAGAAATTTGTTTTTTACCAATGTTCCGTGTGAAGCGCTGGTAGTTATGTACGTGTCCGCTAAAAATAATATCCGGGTAAACATTGGCTTTGGAGAAACTATCCTCTAAGAATTTTTGCATGGGAACGCTGGCCCCATGATGCGCATCCATAGAGTATGGCGGATGATGCAATGCAACAATTAGCGCTTTATCATTTCTTTCAATATTGGCCGTTGTCAGTTCATTAATAAACCATTTTTGCTGATCTGCTTTAATTACACCGCCACTGGGCACGTTAGTGTACAAGCCAATTATATTAGCTACCGGTGTAATTAAAGTCCAATAAACATTTGGCTGTATCATCGTTGTTCTTACAGCATCACTTGCCTCAGGTGGAATAGTTGCTGTTTTGGCGCAAAATATTTTCGCAAAAGCATCAAGGCTTGCTGGCTTTGAAACATCAGTCGGATCTACATCTCCATCGTGATTACCCGGAATGGCAAATATGGGAGCGGGATAAAATTTATACGGCTCAAAAAATTGAACATCGTATTCGCTTAGTTTTCCATAGTAATAAACCACATCGCCGGGAATGTATAAAAATGAAGGATTCAGTTTTCCTTTTACATTCCCAAATTGTGTTTCCATGTGCTCACTAACTAACACCTGGTCTTGCGGGTTTTGAACGCCACCTACATCGGCCGTTAAATGAAAGATCATTTTCTTTGTATTGTTGATCGTATCATAACTGGTTCCCGAAATAATTTTACTAAGATCTAAATGATAAGGATATTTACCACTGGGAGGCGGTAAAGTTTGAAAAGTACTATTTGGAAAAAATGCTGCTTCCGGCAATATGCCTAAAAACGGCCTGGGTTGTATGAATTGCTGTTCCATTTATAATAAAATTTAATTTTATTTGGAAAGGCCTTCATAAGATATTAAAAGCTATTGCACTGTTACACATTCTCATTTATTGCTAAATAAAAAATATTAATTCCTTAAAACAACGAGGTAAGCTTTATACAACGTTCCAAAAATAAATAACCGGAAACGTTCTTCAAAGGTGGTAATGCAATCAAGATGCTCAAAAAAACTATTCAACCGAAAATTAAAAAAAATTAGGGAATATCAGAAATATTCAGATTAGAATATGAAATAAATTTTATCAGGCTTTAAAATGCCAGGCCTTCGGTTTTGCAAAGGCGCGCAATCCGGCATGTGAAAGTGTAACTCCAAACCCGGAATGTTTTCTGCCGCTCCACGGAAGGGGAGCGCTTACCCGGTCACAACAGTTCCAATAACCGGTACCACTATTTATTTGTTGCAGTATTTCTTGAGCTCTTGATTTGTTACTACTGTAAACCGACGCCGTTAATCCATATTCCGTATCGTTCATTAATTGAATAGCCTCTTCATCATTTTTTACTTTCATTATTCCAATAACAGGACCGAAAGATTCATCACGCATCACTTTCATATCATGACTTACATTGGTAAGAATAGTGGGTTCGAAATAATATCCTGTCTTGTCGATACGCTTTCCGCCGGTTAGAATCATCGCTCCCTTTTTCACCGCATCTTCAACCTGTTCTTGTAAAGTATTTAATTGCTCCTTTCTGGTGAGAGGCCCGAAATAAATTCCTTTTTCAGTTGGAACTCCCAAGGCAAAAGAGGCTACCTCTTTTGCAAATTCATCAACGTATTTCTCATAAATTTTTTCATGAACATATATTCTTTCAACAGAGCAACAACTTTGGCCGTTGTTATAAAACGCGCCATCTGCAGTAGCAGCGGCAACATTTTTAATATCTGTAATGTCATCCGCAACATACAAGGGGTCTTTCCCCCCGAGTTCACACTGACAAGGAACCATTTTGGCCGAAACCTTTTCATAGATATATTTACCTGTTTTATAGGAACCCGTAAAAAAATATCCATCAAATGCAAAATCTAACAAAAATTCTCCGGTTTCTTTTCCGCCAATAGCAATGAGAAAAACATTTTCGGGTAGGCCTGACCGTTGTAACAACGCTGCAATTCTTAACCCGGTAAGGGTTGCATATTCAGAAGGCTTATACAGTACTGCGTTACCGGCCATCAAAGCCGGTATAAAAACATTTACGCCCACCAGGTAAGGATAATTCCAGGCAGAAATATTACAAATAACTCCCAGTGGATCGTAGGTGATTATCTCCTCTAAGCCTTCTTCCAAAGTAATTTTTTCATCAGATAAATATTTTTCCGCATTTTGTGCAAGCCATTTTATACGATTGCACGCACCGTTTATTTCGTTGCGTGATTGCTGTAAAGGCTTGCCTATTTCATTGGTAAGCGTTAATGCCAGGCTTTCAATATTTTCTTGGAGAAGGAGGGGAAAATTTTTTATAATCTCAATCCTTTTCGCAAGTCCGGTGCTCTGCCACATTGGTTGAGCTGCTTGCAACAATCCAAATTTCTTTTCGATAGTTTCCTTTGTATCGGCTGCTATTTCTGAAATGATTTCTTCCGTTGCCGGGTTAATTATTTTCATAAATTATCATTTAGATGCTGATCTGACTGCTTCTAAAAAACTTGATTTTATTTTGGTGGAAAATTTACTTTCCATATTTCTCATTCGCTCGGGATGCCACTGTACCAACATTAAAAATGCTCCGGCGTTTTCGTCGCGTCTTTCCATTCCTTCAATAATTCCATCTGGCGAAAAAGCGTTGGCCACCAGCCCAAAACCTGGGATATCTACTGCCTGGTGATGAGCGCTGTTAATGGTTCCTTTCTCTTCACCTAAAATTTTATATAAACCTGAATTGACATCTATCTGCACCAAATGATCCCTGTCATTTCCTTCCTTGAATTTTCCGTGATTGAATTTTCCAAATGCAGGAATATCAGGAATCAAAGTGCCTCCATAATAAACATTCGCAAACTGCATACCGCGGCAAATACCTAATAAAGATTTTTGTTTTTCTTCAATATGCTGCATAACTTTCCATTCAAATTCATCCCGCTTCTCATCAATATCTTTTGGATCAACATAGCTTAAAAAATCCGGTTGATTATACAATCGCGGATTGATATCATCGCCACCAGTTAAAATTATCCCGTCACATTTTTCAATCTCCTCAAAATTATCCAGGTGATAACTTAGTTTGATTTGCTCAACTCCAGGTTCATCTTTCAACCAGTTTTCATAATTGAAATATTTAGATCCTTCACTTAAACCGATAACTATTTTTCTCATGGTAATAAATTATTAATAACAAGCACTTTTAAAATGCATTTAAATACAATTGTTTAAAATCCTCGCGTGATACGGGTTTTGGATTATTGGGGTGAGCAAAGTCTGCAAAGGCAAGATCAGCCAGCTTTTCGATATGTTCTTCTTTCACACCTATATCTCTCAATTTGTGTGGAATATTTATCCTTGAATTTAAATCGTGTAAATATTTAACAACGCCGGCACCACTTTCATCTTTCAATGCTAATGTGCGCGCAATACGTTTAAATTTATGCTCGAATCCTTCAATATTAAACTGCATTCCGTAAGGAATATTTACCGCGTTCGCTAGCCCATGATGCGTATCAAGCAAGGACGATAAAGGATGCGCAAGCGAATGAACAACACCCAAACCTTTTTGAAACGCGACAGCTCCCATGAGCGAAGCGATAAGCATTTTACTCCTGGATTCAAGATCAGGATTGTTAACCGCATTTTCTAAAGATTGGTTTATTAAGGAAATTCCTTCAAGGGCAATTCCATCACACATCGGGTGAGGCATCTTCGCAAGAAACGCTTCCATGTTATGCGTTAACGCATCCATGCCGGTGGCAGCAGTAACGAACGCCGGCAATTCCATTGTTAATAACGGATCCGCATAAACGATTTTTGCCAAAAGCTTTGGAGAAAAAAGTATCTTCTTTTGATGCGTTTCATCATCTGAAATTATGGCGCTGCGGCCAACTTCGCTGCCGGTGCCTGCAGTGGTAGGAATGGTAATGAAATGCGGAACATCATTGGTCACATAAATATCGCCGCCAATAAGATCATCATATTTAAAAAGGTCTTCGCGATGATTCACCCGCAAAACAATGGCCCTTGCCACATCTATGGCTGCACCACCTCCTATGCCTACAATAGCATTTCGATGCGTTTCATCAAAAAAAACAGTGCCTTTATATACATCAGATTTTACAGGGTTCTTATGAATATCATTAAAAACCTCAACTGAAATATTTTTCTTTTTTAGGTCAGCAATAATTTCTTTAAAAAAATCTAATTGAGATACTGTTGCATCCGTTACTATTAATGGTTTTGAAAGATTATTTTTTAATAAATAATCTCCCAGTTCTTTACTTGATCCGGCGCCAAAGCGAATGATAGTAGGAAAATTATATTGATAAATTGAATTAAATATCATGGATACCGGTTAATCTTTTTCGAAATAAAGTCGCTTTCACACAAAGATACTAACAACCAAAGTTGTCGTGAAAAACCATCCGCAACTTTCGTAAAATAATTGCAATGCTATATAATTTCGAAATACCTTTTATATTCCCAATCTGTTACGGCTTTCAGGTGTTGCCTCCACTCCCATTCGCGTGTTTGCACAAAATGCTCAACAAATTTTTCTCCAAATATTTCCTTTGCCACCGATGACCGTTTCATCATTTGCGTTGCTTCATCCAATGTCTTGGGCAGTACGCCATTTGAAAAATTTTTGTAACCATTTCCTTTTGTGGGAAGCTGTTTCAATTTTAGTTTATTTTTTATGCCATACATGCCGGAAGCAAGCGATGCCGCCATTGCCAGGTATGGATTTACATCGGAGCCTATTACTCTTGTTTCCAGGCGACATGATTTGCTGCCCGCATTTAACACCCGCAACGCGACGGTCCTGTTGTCAACGCCCCATGTAATAGTCGTAGGCGCCCAGGCGCCTTCTACCAACCGCTTATAACTATTAATTACCGGGGCGAACATCGGCAAAATAAAAGGCAGGCAATACAATTGGCCCGCAATATATTGCTCCATCACCTTACTCATTTTTAAGGGTTGCTTTTCACTATAAAAAAGATTTTTATTGCCTTCCTTATTCCAAAGGCTTTGATGAACATGGCCACCGCAACCCGGCAAATTTTCGTTTACCTTAGCCATGAACGTTGCCAAACAACCATGCCTATACGCAATTTCCTTTACAGCCGTTTTGAACAAGACGGCTCTGTCTGCGGCCTCTACAATTTCAGAATAATTTATGGCAGCTTCGTAAGTGCCCGGCCCGGTTTCAGTATGCAATCCTTCAAGCGGAATACCAAATTTTTTCAACAACTCAAAAATGTCAGTAAAATAAGGATTTTGAATAGAGCTTCTTAAAATAGAATATCCAAACATACCCGGGGTAAGCGGCGAAAGGCCTTTGAAATTTTTTTCAACAATACTTTGAGGTGTTTCCGCAAAATTATACCACTCAAATTCCTGTGAAAAAAAAGGAAGATAGCCTTCCAGGTTTGCATCATTTAAAACCTTCTTTAATAATTGCCGTGGGCAAATTGCGGAAGGTTTTCCATTTTCATCCATCATTTCTGCAAGGAAAAAAGGAACGTCATTTTCCCAGGGAATTTTTCTAAAAGTTGAAAGGTCAATCTTTACGTTTGCATCAGGATAACCGGTGTGCCAGCCAGTAAATGAAGCGTTATCATAAGCGACATCACTTGCGTCCCAGCCAAAAATAACATCGCAAAAACCAGTCTTATTATCGTTTAATGAAAGAAATTTCTCTGACGAAATATATTTGCCGCGCAATACGCCGTCAATATCTGTTACCGCTATTTTTACTTTTCCCGAAGAATGACCGGTGACGTATTGCAGTATTTCTTTTGCATCCATATTGTTACTTTCTACCTCAAATTTATTGATTAATGATTTGATTCTATTTTTTAAATACCTTAAATAGCACGTAACAAATACCCATGAACAATAAATAAATAATGGATAATCTAAGGTTGAAAATCGTCATAGCTACAAAAGAGATCACTGCTATAACTAAAGCAACAACAGGAAACACAGGATACCACGGAACTTTAAATGGCCGGTAAAGCGAAGGTTCAATTTTCCTTAATTTCAAAAGTGATATCATTGAAACGATATACAAGGATAGCGCGCCAAAAACAGATATCGTAATGATATCGGAAGTTTTGCCGGAGAGCAAAGCTATGATGCCAATGAACATATTTACCAATAATGCATTGGATGGCGTTTGAAATTTAGGATGAATTTTTCCAATAACAGCAGGAGCAAATTTCACCCTTCCAAATTCAAACATAGAGCGCCCGGCTGCCAAAATTATTCCATGAAATGAGGCAACCAGGCCAAACAATCCAACCGTGATAAGCAGGTGATATAAAATATTGTTTCCACCAACTACATGCCCCAAAGCTAAAGGCAACGGAGAATCAGAAGTAGTTCCATTCGCTTTGTAAACTATAGCTTCCCAGCCAGCCACGCCGACAGATGATGCAAATGTGAGTACGCATAATATCACCAGCGTCAAAATAGCCGAGCCGAAACCAAGCAGGATCGTTCGTTGCGGGTTAATAGCTTCTTCGGCCACATTCGCCACTCCTTCAATGGCAAGAAAAAACCATATAGCAAATGGGATAGACGCAAAAATTCCCTGCCAGCCATGGGGCAGCGCATTATGCACTAAATTTTTCATTTCAAAATGTGGAATAGTTATTCCTGCGAATAACAACAATTCTCCGACAGCCAAAATTGTAATCGTTAGTTCAAATATCGCGGCAGCCTTCACACCATAAATATTTAGCAAGGTGAAAACTATATAACCAAAAATGGCAATTGTAAGGATGGGAACCTCGGGGAAAAATAAATTAAAATATGCACCGATAGCAAATGCAATTGCCGGTGGTGCAAAAATAAATTCTACATTTTGCGCCATTCCCGCAATAAAACCAATGTCTTTTCCAAAAGCCCTGTTAGCATAATCGAACGCGCCACCAGCTTTCGGAATAGAACAGGCAAGCTCGGCATAACTAAAAGTGAATGTTACATACATGATCACGATAAAGAAAGTCGCAATCGCAAGACCGAGCGTGCCACCTTCGGCAAGGCCTAAGTTCCAACCGAAATACATGCCGGATATTACATAGCCAACACCAAGCCCCCACAACATCACAGGAGTCAGCGTTCTTTTTAGTGCCACAGGAGTTGGTGAATCAGAAAGCATCTTTAGTTGTAAATGAGTTTTTTTCTTAATTAAATAAACTTAGAACAAAAATCTAAGATTGCCTTGCAGAAGAAGAAATGTCAACCGCCGAGTTTATTTCTTATTTGCTTAAAAATAAAATTCCTTTTCTTTTTATGACCAATAACAGCCAGCGCACGAAGCTGGAGGTAGTTCATAAATTAAAAAAACTAGGCATTACTTTAACAGAAAATCATGTGTACACAAGTGCTATGGCCAAGGGACCTCTTATGTTTTAGGAGAAGGTGGCCTTCTTACCAGTTTGCATGAAAACGGGCTGACGTTAGTTGAAACAGAACTTGATTTTGTGATGCTCGGGGAAGGAAGAAATTTTACTTTGGAAATGGTACAACGTGCTGTTGATATGATATTAGGTGGCGCAAAATTTATAACAACAAACTGTGACCCTCTTTCTGGCATTACCAAAAAGGAAGAACTTAATAATTATGCGTTTAAGCCAGACCTTGTTGTGGGCTCGGTAAAAGATATAAAGTTTCCTTTAAAAATGGTGGACAACTGAAAAATAAGCCGGAGCAGTTAATTATGTCAACAATATTTGCCAGTCTTTTTTAATCTTATGCATTTGCGCCATGCTGAGGTTTCTTTATGCGCATAAAGTCGCTGCTTTTTAATTGCTCTTCCAGCCTGACTTTCCAATGAATTTCGCAAAGTGTTAGGCCTGATTCTACTTCAGTTCCGCACATTTCACATTTAGCGTGCTGCTTTTTTGAGGAGGAATTTTTATCCATATTTAATTTTAAGAGATAATAACTAATTATACAACGCTTTTATTGCATCATATGATAAGATGTGGAAATAAAAACGGTGAGTAAACGCGTTATGGATTGGGCAAAGCCCGTGAAAATTAAAAATTATTTGGTTTTTTTAGGTAGTTCATGTTAACGGATCATGCTTTTTTGTTGAAAAGTTATTGTATGTGTAGCTCCGCTTCTTTTGTAGCTAAACCTTTAAGCAGCCTGTTTAAAAAGTTGGTAAAGCAGCCATAATTTTGCCTCCATCAACCTGATAAAACAATTATTTTTTCCTTATTTTTATTTCTCTTAAACTCCAACAGTCCCTGTCTCAACTTTTCCGGCGCGCTTATAATTGGCAATAATCACCCCGGTCGTTGTAACCAAACTCTCGGTTAATGTAAACGCTGCCGGATTCGGGCCATTGTCAAATAATTTTTTTCCTTCACCTAGAGTCAAGGGGTAAGTTTTAAGCCGGAGTTCATCCACTAAATCATGCTCCAGTAATAGTTGGATAAGTTTACTGCTGCCCCAAACCTGTATGTCAGCACCTGCTGAATTTTTGAGATTTTTTATATCATCCAAACTTTCGAGGAATACGGTGTTTTCCCAATCTGATGTATTAATGGTTTGGGACAAAACGTATTTTTTGCCCTTATTTATGCCAGGCCAAAAATCTGCATGTTGAGGCCAGTAAGGAGCCCAAATCTCAAATGTTTTTCTTCCCAAAAGATAATCTACTGGTTGTTTCAGCTCATTTTGCACAACGTTGTCAACTACTTCGTCACTATATGGTGCAGTCCAACCGCCATATTTAAAACATCCGGATATATCTTCTTCAGGCCCACCCGGTCCTTGCATTATACCATCTAATGAAATCATTGAGAGCACGATTATTTTTCTCATATTATTTATTCTTTGAAAAACTTCTTTAAGAATGATTTTGTTCCGATACAAATCTCGCCAATAAAGCCCGCGCTATTGCAGTGTAAATGCGACAATCTTAGTGGTTGAAAACGACAAGTATGAAAAGTCTTGTTTAGGCGGATGGAGTTGTCGTAATAAGAGGTTTCGTTGAGCAGTACCGTATGTCGTCAGTTGCATGAACGTTCAGTCCGAAACTATAACTCAATAATGATTTAAAAGATGAAGATAACTTTTGCGTGGCTATGTTCGTCGGCTAAAATTGTTGCTGATAGAGAATTGTAAGCCATAGTAACTTACTTCCAACTCTGAATTAAAAATTAAACATTGAAGAAATTATTTTCATTATTTTTTGCTTTTCAAACAATAATGTAGGATGTTGTGGAAAAGTTCAGGCTGATGAATTTTCGTCCGCAGCCTGGCACAAATATTTCTTTGGTTAAATATTTTAATGCTATGCTGAAAAGTTTACTCTTTTTATTCCCTTTCATTGCATTCATAAATCAAAACAGTTATTGCCAGACCGCTATTACCAAATGGCAATTTGATAAAAAAGGCGCCGTATCTGTTACGTTTGATGATGGAATTAAGCCCCAGTTTACCGAAGCCATGCCGATTATGAACCGGCTACATTTTCCGGGAACTTTTTTTATAGTAACCGGAGACATGAAAGGTTCGCAAAACCATGCAAAATTTATTGGCAGGCCTGTAAAAGAAATACTGAATGAAACTAAAACGGTCGTAACCGGTAAGGATAACTTTTTTGAAAGGGCATCAGCCGTACGTTTTCTCGGCTATAAAGGAACGGCTCCTTATTTTTATAAAGCTGGTTCGTTATATGAAGAAGGAAAATTGCCGGAAGCCTATAAACTTACAGATAGCGTTTACGCTATGGCGTTAGCAAGATCTTTAAAGCATGGTGTCGATACAACTTATGAAGCAGGATTATCGGCACAAAATACCTGGAAAGACTTTAAACAGTACGAAGCCCGGGGACATGAATTTGCCTGCCATTCGCTTTCACATCCGTTTATGGCAATACTGGATACGGCCAACATGTATTATGAATTGCAAAAGTGCAGGCAGGATATTCTTACGCATTTAGGAAAAGAAAATACATTTTCTGCGGAAGTACCTTTTGGTACAGAAGATGAACGGGTAATGAAATATGTACTTGCGTCAAACCTATTTCCTGCGTTAAGAAATAAAATGCCAGACCCATATCTCCAGGAAATAAACAGGGGTTATAAGGAACAGCCGGGAACGTCCGCAAAAGAGTATGTACAATGGCAAAGAGGGCCACTTACAAAAACGCCTGTAGACCTAATGAAATCGTGGATAGATACTTTATTAGTTCATGATAACATCTGGCTGGTACTCGTTTTTCATGGTATAGATAATACTGGCTGGGAGCCAATAAAACATACAAAGCTTACTGACTATTTTCAATACATAAAAGATAAAGAAAATAGCCTGTGGGTAGCAACATTTAAAGATGTTACAAAATATGTGAGAGAAAGAATGGCGGCAACATTAACTGAAGAAAAGAAGAACGGCCATATATTGATCACGCTACAGCACCCGCTTGACGCTGCATTATATGATTTTCCCCTTACGTTAAAAACATATGTTCCGTTGTATTGGAAAAATGTAAATTTTCAGCAGGATAATGAAACAATAAAACTAAAAATAGAAAAAGATGAAAAAGGGAAGTATGTTTTGTTCCAGGCATTACCCAATAAAGGGAAAATAGTTTTATCAGGTAAATAAATTTTAACGCTTAATTATTAAGGAACTATCGGTGCATGTTCATAGAATATTTGCGATGAATTTAATGTTTCTCAAAAACAAATCATTCCCGTAATTTAGTTCCATGGTACTTATAAAAAGTCACGCGGAATTCGAATCATTTTTAGGCAAAGAAATCGGCGTATCCGACTGGCACAAGATAACGCAGGAACAAATCAACAACTTCGCCGACGCTACGCTCGACCACCAGTGGATACATATCGACGCAGAAAGAGCGGCAAAAGAAAGCCCTTTTAAAACTACGATAGCCCACGGCTACCTTACGCTCGCATTAATACCCTATTTCTGGAAACAGGTTGCCGATGTGCAAAACCTTAAAATGGAAGTAAATTACGGGATTGAGCAGTTAAAATTCGGACAGGCAGTACTTGTAAATAGTGAAGTGCGCTGTAGGGTTTCACTTAAATCAATAATAAACCTCCGGGGCATTACCAAGGCAACGCTCTACATAAAACTGGAAATAAAGGACCAGCCAAAGCCAGCCTTTACCGGCGACACTTTGTTTCTTTACCATTTTATTTAACAATTTATCCTACACCAGATCAGTGAACCGATATAAAATAATATCAAACCCTACACCTCTTCCAAATGAAAAGGTAATTTTCGTATGCGCTTACCTGTTAGGTCATAAATTGCATTGGCAAGGGCAGGTGCGAAAGCAGGCAGGCCCGGCTCTCCCACACCACCTGCGTCGGCATCATTTTCCATAATGTATATATCGATGGGTGGTATGTCCGTTATCCGCGGCATTTTATAATTATAAAAATTTTCCTGCTCTGCCAGGCCGTCTTTAAAGGTAATTTCATGAATAGTAGCCGCACCTAACGCCATCACGATGGAACCTTCCACCTGCGCTTTAATGATATCAGGATTTACATACCAGCCACAATCCATCACAGCCCAAACATGATCGATCTTTATTCCACCACCGGCACTTTTGGATACTTTCACTACCTGTCCCACGGGGCTTTCAAAACATTCTGTGATGGCCATTCCATAGCCTTCATTTTTTTGCCTTTTTTTCCACCCGGAAACTTCGGACAACTTATCTAACTGTCGATGCAACCGGTCATCTTTTAAATGTTGTTTCCTGAAATCTATTGGATCTTTGCCTGCGGCAACAGCTAGTTCATCTAAGAAACTTTCGTAAGCAAAACCATTGGTAGATGCATAAACGGAGCGCCACCACATTATTGGTAAGGGTGTTTCAAATGGAATATCCCGTATACTAAGGTTTTTTATGGAATCGGAATAAGGCTTTAAAAATCCTTCCGATGAACTTTCATTAGGCTTTGAGCGGTCATCGCTACTCCAGTGATCAATATTTTGTCCGCATAGCTTTACTTTAAACGCATTGATCGCTCCATCTGCTATTGCCCCTTCGCACCGGTACGATACACCGGGCCTGTACGGCCCTTGCGTCATATCATCTTCACGGGTCCATACTACCTGCACGGGTGCATTTATTTCTTTAGAAATGATTACCGCTTCATGTGGATAATCCAAAAAAGCTTTTCTGCCAAAACCACCGCCAAGGAAAGTGAGATTTACAATTACTTTATCGATTGGCACATTAAATTCTTTGCTAATAAATCCCTGCACCCAATCAGGCGCCTGGATGGGCCCCCATATTTCAATGCCGTCTTTTTGAAAATGTGCCACGCAATTTAATGGCTCCATGGCACTGTGCGATTCGTAAGGAGTCTGGTAAATGACATCTATTTTTTTAGCGGCATTAGCAATGATGTTGTCCGCATCGCCCTGTGTTTTAAACACCAAACCTTCTTTTGTCTTCAAATCATTTTCCTGCCGCCGAAAAATATCAACAGAGTTCACATGTTCAAAGCCGCTATCATCCCATTCCACCTTTAATGCCTTTTTTCCTTGGAGGGCCGCCCAGGTAGAATTGGCGACAACAGCAACACCCTCGCGGTTCGTATTAAAAACTTTCATGGTTACTTTGAACACCTTCGTCACACCAGGCACTTTTAAAGCAGCGGAATCATCGTAGTTTTTAACCACGCCACGCAACCTTGGGTTGCGCTCTACTGCGGCATACAACATGCCCGGTAATTTTTTATCGATGCCAAATATGGCTTCACCGTTGGTTTTCATTGGGGAATCCCGGCGATGAAGCGGCTTGCCGATTAATTTGTATTCAGAACGCTTTTTCAGTGGCACATCTTTGGGCGGTTGAAGTTGCGAGGCATCAACAACGAGGTCACCATAGCTCAGCTTTTTGCCAGAAGGTTCATGGATGACGTGGCCTGCCGCGGCATAACAATCCGCGGTGGGTGCCGACCATTTATTAGCGGCAGCCTGTACCAACATAACGCGTGCCGTTGCACTCAGCGTCAATAAATTTTTGTACGAACCACGAATGGTGGAACTGCCGCCGGTTATCTGGCTGCCATATTTTTTTGGATCGCCCTGTGCAAATTTTACATGTATATCAGCGAGATTTACTTCCAGTTCTTCAGCAATTATCTGCGGAACCGATTGAAACGAGCCCTGTCCCATTTCTGCACGATGATCTACGAGTGTTATTTTGCCGGAAGTATCGATAATGATCCATGCATTCAACGCAACTTCTGATAAATCACCGGCGATTTTTATCGCGGGAGATTTGCCATTTGCAGGAAAATAAAATCCCAGGCAAAGCGCTGTCCCCGTTAAGCCTCCAAGTTGTAAAAATTTCCTCCTGGATAATGATTGATTGCTCATATTGCCGGCCGTTTAGTTTTTGAATAAAAAAAATTGAACACGGTTAGTCTAACCCCAACCCTTATCCTAAATGCGAGCGCTATGGAAAAATCTACTATTAGCGGTTCGCGAAAATATACCCTTATTTCTCCGGCGCATAGCCGCCCTTGTTAATCCAGGTATCCCATACTTTAACAAATTCCTGGTAAGCTAAGGGGGGCGCCGGCCTTCCCTCGCCCATATGCCAGCCCGCTTTTACTATTGTATCCCTGGCATGTTCCAGCAACATGGCTTTGTTCTTGTGGCCGTTCCTGTTATAATCCATTATTTGCAAAGCAAGATCATGTGCTGACCTTCCCTGGAAAACCATTTTCATATTTGCAGGTGGTAACTGCCATTTAGGATTTCCGGGAGGTGCATGGTTGGCTTCCGCATTTTCAGGCTGGTGACAATTGGTACATTTCAATGCATACAAGCCTTTTCCCTCTTTGCCTCTTTGTACATTCATCGTATGAATGTGACTGTCGTTGCCCTGTAAAGGACGGTCGCCTGAAGGATGGCAGTTCATACATCGCGGGCTCATAAGAACTTTATATACCTGCATAAAAGCGTCTACAGAAGCTGCGCTGTCTTTAGTTGCATCAAAACCTGCTGCCTGGTTACCAGTTACCTTTTTTTCTTCTTTAAATCCGGACGTCATCAAGGCGATTGCTAAAAGGAAAATCGCTACAATACCAATTGTTTTTAAAGGAAAAATTTGAAATCTCTTTTCTAAATGCTTCGTCATAATTTGCGTTTAAACAGTGCCGTTAGTAATAAATAAATGTCAGGCTTTCTTAACTCCATGGCGTTGCATATCAGCAGCAAGGTGAATGGCTTTACGAATGCGGAGATAGGTACCGCATCTGCAAATATTGCCGGCCATGGCGTCATCAATATCCTGGTCCGTTGGGTTGGGGTTTTCACGCAACAACTCCGCAGCCGACATTAACTGTCCTGAATGACAGTAACCACACTGGGGTACATCAATTTGCTGCCAGGCTAACTGTAATGGGTGATCGTTGTTTTTGGAGAGGCCTTCAATCGTTACGACCTTTTGCCCCACGGCCCGTTTTACTTTCGTTACACAAGAGCGAACCGCTTCGCCATTTAAATGCACCACGCAGGCGCCGCATTGCGCAACACCGCAGCCATACTTGGTTCCGGTGAGGCCAACCAAATCACGAATTGCCCACAATAATGGCATATCAGGATCTGCATCCACCTGGTAATTTTTTTGATTGATATTTAATGTGACCATAGTTTAAATGATTAAATTATTTTTTTATTGCTTTCTGAATCTTGATTATTAAACATTGCTGATATCAAAAGGCATTTTTCGTATACGCTTGCCCGTTACTGCAAAAATAGCGTTGGCTAATGCCGGTGCAAATGGCGGGAGCCCTGGCTCACCCACCCCTTTCATTTTTCCCCCGTCTGTCAATACCAGTACTTCTATTTCAGGCATTTCATTAATACGCACCATGGTATTATCATAAAAATTATGTTGCATTACTTTTCCATTCTCTAAAGTAATACCCGGTTTAATGGCTGCGCCTAAAGCCATTACAATGGCACCTTCTACCTGGTTTTTTACATTGTCAGGATTCACTACTTTACCCAAATCAATTACTGCATATACTTTATCCACCTTGATGGATTTATCTTTATTATAAGTTACTTCCACTACGTGTGCGCCTAAACCGGCAAAAAATTCCCATTGTGCTACACCTCTACCCTTCCCATTTGGCAATGCTTTATCCCAGTTGGAAAATTCTTTAAGCTTTAATAAAACCCGTTTTAAATCTGAGTCTTTCGTGAGCATTGATAAACGAAATTCCATCGGATCTTTCTTTGCTTTGTATGCCAGCTCATCGATAAAACATTCATGTGCAAACGACAATGTAGAGCTCGTTACAGAGCGCCATGCAGCCAGGGGAACGTGAAAATCTGCCCGAACATAAGATGTTTTAATATTGGGGATTTCGTATGCCTGCTCACCAATGCCTTCCACCATGCTGCCATCCACTTTTGCTGCATCGTATTTATCGCTACCACTCTGCCGCAATGAAGGTGCAATCACTTTATGCTGAAGGGCAATCAATTTTCCATCCTCCGAAAAGCCGCCCTTCAATTGGGAAAAGGTCATGGGGCGATACGGTCCACAGTCGGTTGTATCTTCCCTCGTCCAGATCAGCTTCACGGGTTTATCAAATTGCTTCGCAATATTTACTGCTTCTATGATATAATCGATATACAATCTTCTGCCAAAGGCGCCACCTACAAAGGTGGTATGTAAGGTGATATTTTCGTTTGCAAAACCAAAATTTGAACCTCCTGATGTTATGGAACTGGGCACCTGGGTTGACGTCCAAATTTCCAGTTTATCTCCTTTCACGTGCGCAATGCAATTCATTACCTCCAAGGGTGAATGCGCCACCATGGGTGTTTCATAAAACGCCTCTATAGAATTTTCAGGAGTAATGGTGAGCGTATCAACGGAACCAATATTCTTATCGATGATTCCCTCTTCTTTTGCCAAATCGCGCAAATGATTTTCATAATCAGCCGAGTTAAAACTATCAAATCCTTTATTATCCCATTCGATCTTTAGTTTTTTACGGCCCTGCATTGCCGCCCAATAGGTTTGCGCAATTACCGCTACACCGGTTGAATGATATTTGCCCATAATTTTTTCTACTTCCACTACTTTTTCCACGCCAGGCACTTTTAAGATTTCAGCCGCATCAAAACTTTTTAAGGTGCCTCCAATCACAGGGCATCTTTCTACGGTTGCATAGCGCATACCCGGCACTGTTATATCAATACCAAATTTTGCTGTACCGTTTGTTTTCAAAGGCACATCGGGGCGTTTGGCCATCTTACCCAAAATTTTAAAATCCTTCGGATCTTTTAGTTTGGGCTCTTTTGGCAGTTCCAGTTTGACTGCATCTACCACGAGCTCACCATAGGTGAAACTTTTATTCGTGGGCTTATGAAATACTTTTGCATTTTCTGCATAGCAGGTCGATTCATCCACTTTCCACTTATTTGCTGCTGCCGTTATAAATACGGCCTTAGCAGCAGCGCCCACTTTTCTAAAGTTGTCATAATTGCTTCTTATGGAAGAACTGCCGCCGGCACTTTGTCGGCCAAACTTGCTTTCACCGTCGGTTAATTTAATATTTACTTTATCAAGGGAAACTTCAAACTCTTCTGCCATAATAGCCGGAATTGCCTGGAAAGTTCCCTGGCCCATTTCCGGTTTGGAATTAAAAATAGTGATGCTGCCGTTTGATTCAACAAGGATAAACGGGGAGAAATTTTTTGCAGTCCCAATATCTTTTGTTTTCGCCAGCACCCCTTCAGAAGAGAGGCCGAGCCAGAGAGATATTCCGGCTCCCCCTGTATATTTCAGGAATTTACGCCGGGACAGATGATTTTCTTTTACAACCATATAAGATGAATTAATGAGGTATTTTCAAGCTCTTTCTCTATACTAATAAAACCACGTTTGCCCTGTTAAAGATACTTAGATGTAGTTGGAATAAAAAAAATCAGGCGAGGTTTTAAATGTTTGATTTTTTAACGCCACTTGAACAAAACGTCTAAAAATTAGCACCACAAATGTCCACTACACCTATTTTTCTGATTTATAAGATTGGCCCCGGTTACATGAAAGGGGAAAAAAAGAGAGTTTTATTTAGCAAAGACCTCAAAAGTTCATTCAAAATTTAAACGCGCACTTTCCGGATGCTTAAATTACCGTGCTAACAAATATTCCTTAAAGGTAGAATAGGCAACCGGCATTTTTATACTGTGCTTTTTTAAGTGAAGCATTTCGCTTATTGCAAAAGGCATTGGAACTTTTGTTGCAATAACAGGTTCCACAACATCATAGAATTTTACCGGGTGTGCGGTTTCCAAAAATATGCCGTCCAGTTCAGGATTTTCTCCCAAATATTTTTTTAAGGCTCCGTAACCAATAGCGCCATGAGGATCTAATAAATAATTTTGTCTCTCATAAACTTCTTTAAGAATTATTTTTGTTTCTTCATCAGAAAAAGAATAACTGCTCATCAACTTTTTTAATGGTTGAAATTCCTTATCAAACAATTCAAGCACACGAACAAAATTGCTGGGGTTACCAACATCCATGGCGTTTGAAATTGTAGCTATCGGTTTTGCCGGGTGATAATTTCCAGTTTCCAAATAATCAGTTACAACGTCGTTAGCATTGCAGGCCGCAATAAAATGACTAACGGGCAAGCCTGAACGATGCGCCAATAATCCCGCGCAAATATTACCAAAATTGCCACTGGGCACACTTATTACCGGCGCATTTTTTTTATCCGACCATTGCTGGTATGCAAAGAAATAATAAAATTGTTGCGGAAGCCACCGGGCTATATTGATTGAGTTCGCAGAAGTAAGAAATTTTTGTTTACCTAATTCTTCATCTGCAAAGGCCCGTTTAACCAGGTTCTGGCAATCGTCGAAGGAGCCATCAATTTCAAGCGCGGTAATATTTTTACCCGGCGTTGTTAATTGTAATTCTTGTACGCTGCTTACTTTGCCTGAGGGATAAAGAATGACAACATCCACTCCGTCTACATCATAAAATCCATTAGCAACCGCACCGCCCGTATCACCCGAAGTTGCAACAAGTACCGTTATTTTTTTATCATTTTTTTGGACAAAATATCCAAGACAGCGGCTCATGAACCTAGCCCCTACATCTTTAAAAGCAAGCGTAGGGCCGTGATATAATTCAAGGGCATAAATACCCTTTTCAACGTTTACTAACGGAAATTCAAAATTAATCGTCTCGCTTACAATTCGCTCCAGCTCTCGCTTTGGAATTTCATCAGTAACATAAGGCTGTATAACTTGTAAAGCAACTTCTTCCTTCGTGTATGAATTAATATTGGTTATAAATTCTTTAGGTAGCGCGGGAATAACCTCTGGAAAATATAAGCCTTTGTCCGGCGCCTGGCCTTTAATAGTGGCTTCTTTAAAATTTACTTTTGGAGAATGGTTATTGGTGCTGAAATAGCGCATTGATAATTAGCATTTATGTTAAAGCGTTATAGTTAGGCAATTTTAATCCCTTCGTTATTAATTGTTGTTACATACGTATGATATTTCAGCCCCGTATTATCGTAAATATCTTTCATAATTTTTTCGACCTTTTCGGCTGTACTTTTTTTCTCACACAACATAAATATTGAAGGCCCTGAACCTGATATGCCACCACCTAACGCTCCCGCCTCAACGCTGCGTTTCTTTACCTCATCAAAACCGGGAATAAGCATGCTGCGCACCGGCTCTATAATCACGTCTTCCAGGGAGCGGCTTATTAAGCCATAATCGCATTTCATAAAGCCGGCAACAAGGCCGGCAATATTTCCCCATTGTTTTATCGCATCTTTTAGTAACACCTCTTTACGAAGTATCTCCCTTGCATCAGATGTTTTTACTTCTATTTGCGGATGCACCACGGTAACAAACATGGGCGGCGCGTTTAACGAAACTATATCCAAAGGAAAAATAGAACGAATGAGTGTAATACCACCAAAAATACCCGGCGAAATATTATCCGCATGCTTTACTCCTGAAGCAAGTTTTTCTCCCGCCATTGCAAAGCGTACAAGGTCTTCTTTGGAAAATATATTTCCTAATAAATTGTTGGCCGCAAATACAGCGCCTGCAGCACTTGCAGCACTGGAACCCAAACCACTTCCTGGTTTAATTTGCTTTTCAATTATTAAATCATAGCCATACGGATGCTCCAATTCCTGCATCAACTCCAGCAAAGAAACCCCGGCGACATTTTGTTCAGGTATTGTGGGAAGCTGATAAATATCTTTATGGGTAATTTTTATTCCGGGTTCATTTGTCAAAGTAAGTTGCATGATATCGCAGGGATCGTTTAATGCCAAACCCAATACGTCAAAGCCGCAGACAACATTAGCTATGGTAGCCGGCGCAAATATTTTAATCGATTTGCCAATAACTATCGGATTGCCTAACGAATTTTTCTGCGCACTGGCCGCTTTACTTTCCATGATACCTTTTCTTTTAAATTAAATGCAAAAACTTTCTACTTTTTTTTATCAATAATGAACACAAAACAAATAACTATTTAGGTAATTAATGATTGATGAATTTTATACAGCGGCTCTTATAATGTCGGCAAAAACCCCTGAAGCAGTCACTTCGGCACCAGCACCTGCACCTTTAATTACTAACGGTTGTTCTGTGTAACGGTCTGTATAAAAAAGCACCGCATTATCCTTTCCGTATAAATGAAAAAAATCATGTTGAGGGTCGATATGTTGCAATTTCACGGAGGCTGCTCCATCTTCATACCGGGCTACAAATTTTAATTTTTTTCCTTCTTTTTTTGCTTCGGAAACTAATTTTACAAAATGATCCTCATGTTTTTCCATTTCTGCATAAAAATTTTCAACATCACCTTTCATGCAGTCTTCCGGCATAAAAGATTGATTAGAGATATCCTCCATTTCTAATTTTTCGCCAGTCTCTCTTGCAAGTATCATAATCTTTCGCATAACATCAGTACCACTTAAATCAAGCCTGGGATCAGGTTCTGTATAACCTTCCTGCTGCGCCTGCCTCACTACTTTTGCAAAACTTTTTTCACCGGTATAATTATTAAAAACAAAATTAAGTGTGCCGCTTAACACTGCTTCTATCTTGTTAACCTTGTCGCCGCTGCGCAGGAGATCATTTAATGTTCCTATTACTGGCAGCCCGGCGCCAACGTTGGTCTCAAACAAAAACTGTGCATTGAATTCCCTTGCAAGGTCTTTCAAATTTCTATAATATTCATAAGAGGAAGAACAGGCAATTTTATTGCAGGCAACTACTGCTATACTTTTTTGCAAATAAGGAGCATAGGATTTTGCAATGTCAGCGTTTGCGGTTACATCTACAAAAACGGAGTTTCTTAAATTCTTTTTTAAGATCGTATCATTGAATTCCTGCATGTTCATTGGCATACCTTTTTGCAACAATTCATTCCAATTTTCCAAATCAACACCTTCATCATTAAACAACATTTTGCGGCTGTTACAAATGCCAGCCACACGAACTTGCAAACGCAACTGATCCTGTAAATGCTTTTGCTGCTGGCGAAGCTGGGCAAGCAATTTGCTTCCTACGTTACCTGCGCCACTTATAAAAAGATTGAGCAATTTATAGGTAGTTTCAAAAAACTCTTCATGCAATACATTTATTGCTTTTTTTACATCTTTCATTGCTATTACCGCAGAAATATTTCTTTCTGAAGAGCCTTGTGCAATGGCCCGGACATTTACGCCGTTTCTGCCTAAAACGCCAAACATTTTTCCGCTAATGCCCGGATGGTTTTTCATATTATCACCAACGAGCGCAATTATCGCAAGGCCTTTTTCTACCGATAACGGATCTACTTTTTTAATATCAATTTCATAAGCAAACGCCTCATCAATTACTTTCTTTGCCCTGTCAGCATATGCTTCTTCAATGCCTACACAAATGGAATGTTCCGAAGAACTTTGCGTGATAAGAACCACGTTTATTTTTTCACCGGACAATGCTTCAAATAGCCTTTTTGAAAATCCCGGAATGCCGACCATGCCACTACCTTCAAGGCTTATAAGCGACAGATTATTGATGCTTGAAATTCCACGGATCGTGTTGCCGTCAATTTTAATATCATTTTGAATCCGGCTACCAGGATCGGTTGGTGCGAAAGTATTTTTTATACAAACCGGAATGCCTTTGTTCATTAAAGGTTGTATGGTAGGCGGGTAAATAACCTTAGCACCAAAATGCGAAAGCTCCATCGCTTCCTGGTAAGAAATATGCTGTATAATTTTTGCATTAGAAACCAATCTCGGATCTGCCGTCATCATTCCCGAAACATCTGTCCAAATCTCAACAACAGTTGCCTTAAGTGCGGCGCCGATAATTGCAGCCGTATAATCAGAACCTCCTCTTCCGATAGTTGTTGTATCACCATTCTTATCGCGGCCGATAAAACCCGGCACGATGCACACGCCAAAATCAAGCGTAGAAAAGAAAGCCTCAATATTCTTATTAGAGCTTGTAAAATCAACGATGGCATTTCCAAAATCAGCATTTGTCACAATCAATTCCCTCGCATCTTTCCAGGTGTTTTTAATATTTAATGATTTTAGCTTTGCCGCAAATATTTGCGACGAAATTATTTCTCCATAACTAATGATTCCATCTTTTGTGCGCATGGATAATTCTTTCAATAAAAAAACTCCATTACATGTATCTTCAATTTCGTTGCTTCTTTTTTTAACCAAGCTAAGCACACTACTTTGCTGATCGAGCGGTATTAATTCTTTCACTGTATTCAGGTGACGCTGTTCAATGGCATGTAAATTTTCTTTATAATTAATATCTCCGATAGAAGCAAGCGTGACGGCTTCCAAAAGTGCATCAGTAATACCACCGAGGGCAGAGAGAACCACAATAATTTCCTTATCTTTTATCAACGCATCATTTATTATACTTACGACGACCTTCATATTGTTTGCCGTTGCAACTGAAGTACCGCCGAACTTTAAAACTTGCATATTTTACTTTTACTATGTGAATAGAACAATATTGATATTTATTTTTGCAGAAGCTAAATGCTCAAGGACAATATGGAGATGTTTAACCCTTGCGGGTTGTAAAAATAGTTGTAAAAGAAGTGGAAACCACTTGCGTAGAAATTATTGAATGGATATGACGGTTACAGTTTGCCATAATTGCCCGCCGAAAATAAGCAAATTGCTTGTAACGTAAAAATTGAAAGAAATTTCGAGGTGATGAACTCTTTTGCATTTTACTGTTCAAAATTAAAAAGAAATGGAATTAGCAATTTATAATTGTGCCAAACAACATTTAAATATTTCCTTTAATTTCAGAATTATTTTTCTCTATCCCTTACCATTACTGCGTTTTAATTGTTAATTTCCATTTTTCACTTATTAACTGTTTCTATGGATAACCAGGCTTCTCGGGGTTTGCTGCATTTTAAGAATTACGTAGGCATAAAATTTCAACTGTATAACAGCCTTTTCACTTCCTTGCCTTTTCATCGCATTGAAAAGACAGGTATTTTGTTGTCCTTATTTGTAAATGTTTGTGAAGAGGGTTATAAAAAGAAATTAAGCCCGCAAGAAATTATCGATGACTTTTTTGAAAAGCATACATCGTTTTCTACCCAGCCCGAAAAGTTGGATCTTCTTTTTCGTTTTACACAATTTGTAGAGCGGCAGGTTGTATTGTTTGATGCGCTTGAAGACGCCGCATTTTTGCACGTTCACGATACTGGTGGCGCCGGCACGTTAAAGCAATTGGAACTTGAAGTTATTCAAAATAAAAAGGAAAATGAATTGGCAAAAAAGCTTGAGCATTTTTCAATTGAATTGGTACTTACTGCACATCCTACACAATTTTATCCCGGATCGGTTTTAGGAATCATTAATGATCTTTCAAGATCATTATCTGAAAATAATGCTGCACAAATAAATATGTATTTGCAACAACTGGGAAAAACACCATTTTTCAAAAAGGAAAAACCAACGCCTTATGATGAGGCAATGAGTCTTCTCTGGTATCTTGAAAATGTTTTCTTCTCAGCAGCGGGACGCATAATTTCATTTTTAAAAAATCAATTTCCTGATGCGGTAAGCCAGGATAATCCGGTTATTAAAATGGGCTTCTGGCCAGGTGGCGACAGGGATGGTAATCCGTTTGTAAATACAGAAATTACTCTGCAAGTCGCGGACGCATTAAGAGGTGGAATTATAAAATGCTATTATCTCGAAATACGCAAACTGAGGCGCCGCCTAACTTTTAAAGGTGTAGATATTTTGTTATCAGACCTGGAAAAGCAATTGTACAATAACATTTTTATACCGGGCAACCGTACGCTATTAAAAAAAGATGAAATTTTTTCTGTTCTGAATAAGATAAGAGAAATATTAATTTACCAGCACAATGGTTTGTTTCTTTACCTGGTTGATAATCTCATAAATAAGCTGCATGTTTTTGGTTTGCACTTTGCTTCAATTGATATCAGGCAGGATAGTTCTATTCATAAAAAAGTGTACCAGGCTTTAGCTGCCCGAAGCAAGATAGTACCGACAGATTATTTAAAATTAAGTGAAGAAAAAAAGATTGAATTCCTCACAAAAAATTCTGAGGTGCTTGTTGAAAAAGATTACAATGATCCGCTTATTAATGATACGCTGGAAAGTATTAATGCTATAAAACTCATACAACAATATAATGGTGAGCCTGGCTGCAACAGGTATATTATTAGCCACAGCAGTAGTGCGTTAAATGTACTGGAAGTATATGGTCTTTTTATTTTATGCGGATGGAAAAAGAAGGAGATGAACATTGATATTGTGCCGCTGATTGAAACCATTGGTGATCTGCAAAACGCCGCGACGATTGTAACTACTTTATATGCAAATGAAGAATATCGGAAACACTTAAAAAGAAGAAACAACCGCCAAACAATAATGCTCGGATTTTCGGATGGCACCAAAGATGGTGGATACCTTATGGGCAACTGGAGTATTTATAAAGCAAAAGAACAGTTGACAGCCGTTTCGAAAGAATATAATATTGACGTGGTATTTTTTGATGGCCGCGGCGGCCCCCCGGCAAGAGGCGGCGGCAAAACGCATAAGTTTTATGCATCTATGGGTAAAAATATTTCTAACAAAGAAATACAATTAACGATCCAGGGCCAAACCGTTAGTAGCAACTTTGGCACAGTAGATGCAGCGCAATTTAATATAGAGCAATTAATACATGCAGGCATCACAAACGATCTTTTTTCCAACAGGTATATTACTTTACAAGAGGAGGAAGAAACACTGTTGCAAGAATTGGCTGATGAAAGTTTTGTTGCTTATGTGGCCCTAAAAAACCACCCCGATTTTATGGACTACCTGGTTCATATCAGCCCATTAAAATTTTATGGAGAAACTAATATTGGAAGTCGGCCGGCAAAACGCGGTGGTGGAAATAAATTAAACCTTGAAGATCTTCGCGCCATACCTTTTGTGGGTGCGTGGAGCCAGCTAAAGCAAAATGTGACAGGCTATTATGGCGTGGGTTCTGCTTTGCAAAAGTTGGAGAAAGAGGGAAGGCTTGGCGAGGCAAAGGCGCTGTATCAGAATTCATTATTTTTTAAAACACTGATGGATAATTGCGAAATGGCCATGAAGAAATGTTTCTTCCCTCTTACAGAATATTTATCAAAAGATGAAAAGTACGGCGAGATTTGGAACATGATTTATAGTGAATATGTTACTACTGAAAAATATCTTTTTCAATTGACAGGTAAAAATGAATTGATGGCTGAATATGCCATTGAGCAAATTTCTATTAGTATGCGAGAAAAAATTGTTTTACCGTTAGTTACTATTCAACAATTTGCAATAGCAAATATCCGGGAGTTAGAAAAGGAGGTGAAGAAAAATGCCGCGAAAGATACCTATGAAAAGCTAGCAATGCGTTGCTCTTTTGGAATTATAAATGCCGGCAGAAATTCCGCGTAAGTAAATTCGCCTTCAAATAATAGCGTTTAATAAGTGACAGTGCTCATTTAATCGTTTGCACCAATTCCATATCAAAAGCAAAATAAATAAAGTTTTATTTTTCAGGCATGTCAATTTTTAAATCATGTGATTAACCAACATGTTCCTGTATGACGCTGATTAATTGCTTCACTTCAAAAGGTTTTTGAATAAAACCATCGGCATTACAAATCGCAAAAGAGTCACCCTCTTTTGCGTGGGCAGAAAATAAAAGAATAGGAGGATAATCACTAACCTCTTTAAGTTCTTGACAAACTTGTGTTCCAAATTTTCCAGGAAGTCTAACGTCCAGTAAAATAAGGTTTGGCTGAAATTTGTTTACAATATCCGGAACGTGTAAGCCAGTATCATGCGTGAGTACATCATAACCTTTAGAAACCAGGATCATTTTGACAACCGCTGAAATATCATGATCATCATCAACAACTAAAATTTTTTTCATCCGCTATTTTTATTCTATTAAAAATTACAACATCCTTTTACTCTAACTTTTTTGCTTTTTTTTATGGGGAAATCGTATGAAGCGGCCTGTTATACTTGACGGTAATTATACTGCTTTACAATCGTATTCTTCCTATATGTTTATGTTTGATTATCGTTTAGTTTTGTAAGTAGAAAAATTATTCTATTTATAAAAACACCACCTAACGAGAAACCATACACTCTGCCCGGGGATTTCCCTGGGTTTTTTAGTGTCTCTTTTATTACGTATAATCAAAAAGTCCACTTGTAATAAATACTATTCAAGTTAATCGTTCATTGAAAAAACATATTTGCAGATAAATCTTTCATAAGGGCAACAATTTGTACGTTTGAATCTATTTAGGATATATAACGTTTATCCATAGACGCTTTTTTGCCTCTTTTGTTCCCGATTTATATTGGCATTGGCTTTGTAAATAATCGATTTGACGCATACATTTTAGAATTATTTAAATAACTATTAAGGTCAAACGTAATTCAAAAAAACATATTGCAGTGCATTTCATTTATAGTTGGATTAAATTAAACCCGAATCGCTATTCAATGC
>JBBRSV010000016.1:0-54931 GCA_038245055.1 Chitinophagales bacterium
ATTCTGAATAATGTTTTTTCAACGGGGAAGCCATTCATCGCTAATGAATTTCCTGTTAAATTAATCAATAAAAATACCGACAAACTGGATTTGCACTATTATACTTCAGTAATCCAGCCAATGAAGGACGAAAAAGGAAATATAGAAAGATTATTGACTCACGGAGTAGAAGTTACACAACAGGTTGAAGCCCGCAAACAAATTGAAGAAGCTAATAAACAGTTACGCACTGCTGCCACAGTCACTGAAAATATTGCCGATGCAGTGGTGGGCACTGATATGGATTATAAAACTATCAGTTGGAACAAAGGTGCAGAAAATCTATATGGATATTCCAGCGAAGAAGTAATGGGCAATTATGCAATGGCACTCCTATGCACGCAATTTTTATCAGAGGAAGACAAGCAAGCATGGTCAAAAGCTTTAGATGCTACAGGCAAATGGCAAGGCGAAGTAGTACAGTCCAAAAAAGACGGTACACTTGTGAGCGTGCTCGTATCCATTGCTTATGTGTATGATGAAAAAGGGAAACCCATTGCAGCATTCGCTGTGAACCGCGATATTACCGATCGGAAAAACGCAGAAGAAAAAATAAAAGAAAGCGAAGCCAAATTCAGAACGCTGTCAGAAACCATTCCACATATGATATGGACAGCGGCACCCGATGGAAAGAAAAATTTTTATAATAAATACTTTTTTGAATACACAGGTTTATCTTTTGAAGAATTAAAAGACGATGGCATGCTTAAAATTATTTTTCCTGAAGACATTAAAAAAGATTTGGAACTATGGCATCATTCCCTTAAAACAGGCGAAAATTTTATTATGGAAAAGCGCCTTCGTCATCATGACGGAACCTACCGATGGCATTTAAGCCATGCGATTGCACAAAAGGACATGCAGGGAAACATAATAGGATGGATAGGAAGCAGCACAGAAATAGAAGAGCAGAAAATGAAGGAAAAACAAAAAGATGAATTTATAGCAATTGCCGGCCACGAAATGAAAACACCTCTTACTATTGCAAAAACATATCTGCATTTGCTGGAGATGCAACTTGATGAAGGTGCCGGAGAAATAAAACTTTTTGCAAAAAAGGCTAATGATTCTGTGGAAAAGTTAAACCAGTTGATAGGCGAATTGGTAGATGTAAGTAAAATACAGGAAGGTAAAATAAATTATAATTTGGCACCGTTCAATTTTAATAAACTGCTTGATGAGACTATGGAAAACATGCAGATAGGAGCAAAAAACCACCACCTAAAAAAGTCAGGAAACATTTCACACGAAGTTACAGGTGATAAAGATAGACTACAGCAGGTATTAATTAATTTATTAACCAACGCGATCAAATACTCACCAAATGCAAATGAAGTTTTGGTAAATGTTGAAGAAAAAGAAAATATGATTCAGGTAGCCGTAAAAGATTTTGGGATTGGCATGAACAAACAGCATTTAGAGAAAATATTTGAGCGGTATTACCGGATTCAGGAGCATACGATGAATTTTCAGGGATTGGGTATTGGGCTCTATATTTCTTACAACATTATAATAAGGCACGGAGGTACTATGTGGGCAGAAAGTGACATCGGGAGGGGCAGTACTTTTTATTTTACAATTCCAACATAAATTATTTTTATTGAATTTAGATTATGTATAACATCAATCTGTGCCTGGGCTGTCCCCCTGCACAAGATTATCGTGCCAATACCGGATTCGATCGAATTTATAAAACCATAATTCACTCCCGTTTCGTAAATAAAAAAACTGTCCCCAATAATGTCCCCAATAAATTAAAAAAGCCCTGAAAGTTAATACTATAAAGGAATAGAAACAACTACTGTTACCCGACCTGGATTCGAACCAAGACAATCAGAATCAGAATCTGATGTACTACCGTTATACTATCGGGCAATAAAAAACGAAGGTAAGATTTAAAGAATTATTTTTTTTTCGTGCAAGCATAAAAATATCATTTATTCTCACTTTCTTTTAACATCCCAAACTTTATTAAAAACGTAAATTTGTCAAACAAAGAAAAAATGAAATCTCTAATAACTTTAATTATTACTTCTGCCGTACTTTTAGGTTTAACTTCCTGCGCGCAACAAACGCCAAATGTACCTGCAAAAACTGTTGTCAATAAAGACCTTTCAAAATACAGCAAAGCATATTTCGCTGCCGGCTGCTTTTGGCATGAAGAAGCGCTTTTTGAGAGTGTGAAAGGCGTGGCTGAAGCCGTTTCAGGCTATGCCGGCGGAACTACTTCAAATCCCACTTACGAATCTATTGAAACCGGCAACACCGGCCATGCTGAAAGTGTGACTGTTTACTATGACCCTTCGGTGATTTCTTATGCAACGCTGCTAAAAGTTTATTTCGCCGGCCAGGATCCTACGCAGGTAAACGGCCAGGGCCCTGATGAAGGAACCCAATATCGTTCCATTGCTTTTTATACTAATGATGCGGAAAAAAAGCAAATTGAAGATGACATCAAACAAATGAATGCATCGGGAAAATATAAAGCGCCGGTTGCCGCCCAGGTAATGCCATTGACAAAGTTCTGGACTGCGGAAGACTACCACCAGGACTATATCGCTAAAAATCCTGATGGCGGCTATGTGCAGCATGTTTCTATCCCTGAAATAAAACATTTTCAAAAAGAATATCCGCAACTCGTTAAGCCAGATCATAAATTTTAAGAAATTAAAATTGTTGTACTAACGGTTGGCAAATGACAGTGCCGTAGCGCATGTAACAATATTTTCTAACGTGCAGCCTAATACACCTTAGATTATAAAAATTAGATTAATTGCTGTTTGCGCGTGAGCAGTTTCTGCAACTGCGTTAAGGTGAAACAATCGTACGCACAACGCAAAACACATGTAATGCAAAAATTATTGAAACAAAATCAATGATACATTAAAATATTAAATGAACCTGTCGACCGGAATTTATTAGCGATACCTGGCGCTGAAGGTCGGGTCTTTCTTTTAAAAATTTACTTAGGAAAAGCAGCTTACAAAACCTCGTGAAAAATTTTAATTCTTTTGCTACGGCAATAAAATTGCTCGTTGATCAAGTGAAGTCCTCAATAATATTATTTCACCTTACTATAATAAAAGAGTAAATTTTTAATAATAAATCTTTGTTTGTAAGCTATTCTAATACCTAATGCCAAAGCCTTATTTTTGCAAAAAATTTTAAATGCAGGCACTTCTTGTTATACATAGTTTACTACGTTGGTTTATTTTGCTTTTTGGTTTGTGGACTTTGCTGTCTGCAATTGCCGGAGTAGCTGGAAATAAAGCCTATTTGGCTTCCGACAGCCGCGCCAATTTCTCCTTCATGATGGGCATGGATGTACAATTGCTGGTAGGCCTTGCGCTTTATTTTGTAGGCGGATGGTTTGACAGGCTTAAAGATTTAGGCAATAATATGCATGATGCCAACCTGCGTTTCTTTACCATGGAGCACGAATTGATGATGATCATCGCCTGGATATTGGTACACGTCGGTAGAGTGTCTGTAAAGAAAGCTACCTCATCATCAGCAAAGTTTAAAAGAAGCCTTATATTTTTTGGGATCGCTTTCTTATTAATAGTAATTGCAACGCCCTGGCCATTTAGAGAAGCTGTGGCAAGGCCGTTGATGAGATGGTTTTAAAACTGTTGGTTTTAATTGATTGCATATAAAGCTGGCTGGTGTCGGCGATTGATAGTTTGAGTTGGTGAATGCAGATCGTGAGAGATTGATTGGTAACATTCACTACCGTAAAAAATAATTAATGACAGAAGAACAAATAGAAACACCCATTATACTTATTACCAATGATGATGGCATAACGGCACCGGGTATTCGCAATTTGGTAGAGGCCGTAAAAGGCCTTGGAAAAGTGGTAGTAGTTGCCCCGGATAAACCGCAGAGCGGAATGGGCCATGCAATTACCATAGGCCTGCCGCTAAGGCTAAACAAAGTGGAAGATATATTTCCAGGCGTAGAAGCATGGCAAACGAGCGGCACACCGGTAGATTGCGTTAAACTCGCTGTTGACAAAATATTGCATCGCAAGCCGGATATTTGCCTGAGCGGTATCAATCACGGTGCCAATCATTCCATCAACGTAATTTATTCAGGCACCATGAGTGCTGCCATGGAAGCTTCCATTGAAAGTATTCCGTCTATCGGATTTTCTTTGTTAGACTATAGGTTTGAAGCGGATTTTACGGCATCAAGATTTTATGTGCACAAGATTGTACAAAGTCTTTTGCAAACAAAGATGGATAAGCACCTTCTTTTAAATGTAAATATTCCTTCTGTGCCACTAAAGGAAATGAAAGGCGTGAAAGTCTGCAAGCAAGCCTATGCGAAATACGATGAGGATTTTGATGAGCGAATTGACCCGCATGGCAAAAAATATTATTGGCTTACCGGCGAATTTAAAAATTTTGATAAAGGAGAAGACACAGATGTTTGGGCGCTGGAACATAATTACGTGAGCGTAGTGCCCGTTCAATTTGACCTCACTAATTATGAAATGAAAAAAGAGCTTGAAAAAAACTGGGACATTATATGATTTTTAAAAAAGACAATTTCATTTTTGGGCTTGCCCTGGGTTTCATCGCGCCTATGCTTGCTTTCATGCTTTATAAATTGTATAAATTTAAAGGGCTTACGCTTACAGAAATGTTGCAGTGGATGAAATTGAATCCTAATTTAATTTCAGTTTCCATCAGCGTTTCGTTGCTTGCTAACGCGATATTATTTACAATTTATATTAATGGCCATCGCGATAAAACTGCCAAAGGAATTTTCGTTCTTACCATTATTTATGCCATCATCGCAATGGTGTTTAAATATTATTAAATGGCTACAACTCATTTTCCATAAGCATTCACCTCCCGTGTGTCTCGTGGCCTTAGACAAATCTCCCCCTAACGGAAGATTCGGCTAGGACTTAATTTTTTGATACCTGGATTGAACGGATTTATAATTTGAATTTAATTATCCGATGCTCCATTTTCTTTATTCTCAATTTTAATAGGGCTTGAAGCATCATAAAATTTAAGCTCAGTAATTTCTGCAGGAAGGTTGAAACCTTTGCTCTCAAGCGCAGTCTTGGTTTCAGTCATAACTCTTCCGCGTATCTCAAGCATATTACGCCTGAAATCCTCGGTATTGACCCAAATAAAAATTTTAAGATTCACAGTACTGGGTGCCACTTCATCTTCTACAACAAAATTTGCATGCTGCTTATCGTGCACTAACTCTTTATGCGCATCTAAACATTCTTGGATAATTCTTTTTGCTTCGTTCGTATCATTTTCATATGCAATTCCTAAAACAAAATCTGTTCTGAAAAAGCCATCCTCTGTATAGTTAAAAACAGGCTTGGTAAGCACATCTGAATTGGGAATGTAAACACTTCTGCCGTCGAACGTCGCTATTTTTGTATAACGAAATTCCATTGTTAAAACTTTACCAAACACATCTTCAATTTTAACTGTGTCGTTTACGTTAAAAGGCCGGTTAAAAGCAAGTATTATGCCTGCAAGAAAATTTTCTGCAATATCTTTAAAAGCAAAACCCAGCAATATAGCTGAGGCTCCCGCCGTTGCGAAAATCGCCTTTGAAATACTATTCAATCCCAAAATATTAAGCGTTAAAAGAAAAATGACAACAAAAAATATAAGCTTAATTGTTTTGGCAAGAAAGCTGCTCATGAGCTGGTCATGCGATTTTTTACTGATTCTTTTCCTGAGAAGAGTAGTTATCCAGTTTGCTATAAGAATTCCTGCAACCATCACAATTATTGCCACGCCTATCCTTGGCAACATTAATAGCAATGCATGATAATACGAATTTAATCTTGATACTATGTCGTTCATAAAATGACTTCGTTGTTTTTTTTGTGTAATTAATAATTATTTTTTGCAACTTAAATGGGTGAAGATAAAATCTTCTTTCGCTTGTTATGTAAACTGCCAGATAAATTGCAGCCTGAGGTTCAAAACTTGCGCGAAAAATAATGTCTTTAGTGCTTCACTGCCGATGGGGATGATTAACAAATTCATGCCCAAATGTAAATAGCCTAAAAGTTAGCGCTTTAGATATAAAAAAAAATAAAAAATCCCATTTGTGTTGCCTGTAATGTGCATGAATTTACACATGAATAGTTTTATAGTTAAAAATCAATGCCAACAAACCAGATACGGTAAAGGCAACAATGGAGCTAGTATTTAATTTATAATATCGGCAGGATTTCAATAATTTCTCTAACCTTTCAAACATATGATATGCCATAAAACGTTTTCCATTTCCAATGATCGTATTTATATTTTTGCCAGTATTGGAAAAGCTGATTAAAGGATGTAAATGATTTGGCATTATCACATATCCATTAATATAATGGCCGTTTTTTCGTAAAAAATTAAACCAATTATATACACAATCATAGGCATCGCTGATCTTAAAAAGATGTAACCAGTTAAAGTAGGTGATTGTGATAAAGTAAGTTCCATCTGCCGCGGATATTTGTTGCCTAACAGCCATAGAGCAATATAAAATAAAATGGATCGATGGCGCTATGCTCGCGAGTCCCCTACGGAAGACTCGGCTGGGACTTAGTGGAAATAAGGGTTGAGGTGAGTACTTAATGCTTTTATTGAACTAATATTTTTTTCCCATTTCTGATTTTAATGCAACAATAGTCCAAACGGAACCTAAAGCATCAACTATGCCGATTAAAAATATGGTGAAAGGCATCTCTCCCAAAAGCAAAATCATTGTCGTGCACAGTGCAAAGCCAAGTCGCGTATAAATAGATGCCCGAATAAAAGGTTTTAAATCTGCCCTTCCGCAAACAATGTCATAAATCCCAATTATCACGGCTAGAAGTCCAATAACTCTTGTCCAACCATTTGGTAGTGTGGGCAAATGTGTTAAATGAATTATTGTATTTGGAATGATAAGAAATAACAAGCCTGCGTAAACGCCGTAGATACCAAAATAAAATAACGATTTTCCTGAGGGAGTCATATTAGTTGTACTAAAGATATAGCATAATTGGGCTATTTCCGTCTCAGCTAATTAAAGTATGTAAATGATTTGGCATTATCACATATCCATTAATATAATGGCCGTTTTTTCGTAAAAAATTAAACCAATTATATACACAATCATAGGCATCGCTGATCTTAAAAAGATGGAACCAGTTAAAGCATGTGATTGTGATAAAGTAAGTTCCATCTTGTGCGGATGTTTGTTGCTTAACAGCCATAGAGCAATATACAATAAAATGGATCGATGCCCTTTGCTCGCCGAGTCCCCTGCGGGAGATTCGGCTGGGACTTAGCCATATTATTTACCATTTATATCAATGGCCATCGCGATAAAACTGCGAAAGGGATTTTCGTTCTTACCATTATTTATGCGATTATCGCAATGGTATTTAAATATTATTAAACTCCGCTCCTCATTTTCCATAATCAATAGTGATTATCTTTAAATCTTTATTATTGTTTTAAAGAATGAAATATTACATCATTGCGGGTGAAGCTTCCGGGGATTTACATGGCAGCAATCTGATTAACGAAATTAAAAAGCTGGATCCAAAAGCCATCATTCGCGGTTGGGGCGGTGATAAAATGGAAGCCGCAGGAGCAGTGCTGGCAAAGCATTACCGCGATCTCGCTTTTATGGGTTTCGCGGAAGTCGTGAAAAGCCTTCCTGCCATTCTTAAAAATTTTAAATTCTGCAAACAAGATATTCAACAATTTGAACCAGACGCGGTAATTCTTATTAACTATTCCGCATTCAATTTGCGTATGGCGAAATGGACGCATCAAAACAATTATAAAACGATTTTTTACATTTCACCGCAGGTATGGGCATGGAAAGCAAGCAGGATAAAATCGATAAAAAAGTATGTTGATAAGATGATTGTTATTCTTCCATTTGAAAAACAATTTTTTAAGAAATGGAATTATGAGGTGGATTATGTGGGGCATCCATTAGCTGATGTTATCGAAAAATTTAAAGAAGAAAATTCATCTTTAAAGCGCGAATCAAACATTATAGCCTTATTACCCGGCAGCAGGCGGCAGGAAATAAAAACGCAACTACCCATAATGTTGGAAGCTTCAAAAAACTTTCATGGGTATAATTTTATACTTGCAAAAGCCCCGGCTATTGAAGATGAATTTTACACACCTTTTCTTGCAGAATATCCCAATGTAAATACGATCGCCAACGACACTTATTCTTTGTTGATGCAAGCCAGTGCAGCACTCGTAACTTCGGGTACGGCTACGTTAGAGACCGCGTTGTTTGGCGTGCCTGAAATAGTTTGTTATAAAGCAAGCTCCATTTCTTATGCTATTGCAAAAAGACTTGTAAAGCTGAAATATATCTGCCTTGCAAATCTGATCATGGATAAAGAAGTAGTGAAAGAACTTATACAAAATGAGTTGACGCCGGAAAACATCACCAAAGAACTGAAGGATATTTTATTCAATAAAATTAAAAGTGAAAGTATAGAGAAGGATTATGAAGCCTTAAGAAATTTATTATCTGAAGGAGGAAATGCTTCTGCAAACGCAGCCAAAATCGTTAACGATTTGCTACAATAATTTCATGAATATCGCAAGTCAACAGCAACTTAATCAAACTTAAACAGGAAGGAATGAATGACCGTATAAAGAATATGAAAACAGAAATACTTTGCAAAAACTGGCACACGCTTAAGAAAGTAACCTTTGAATATTTGCAGGCAGGTGGAACTTACCAAGCGCAGTCACGTGAAGCATATGATCGCGGAAACGGTGCTGTAATTTTGTTGTATAATAAGGAGGAAAAGAGCGTAATACTTACGAAGCAATTTAGAATGCCCACTTATATTAATGGCAACAGCGATGGCATGATGATAGAGGCCTGCGCAGGTTTACTCGATAATGATAACCCTGAAGATTGTATCAAAAGAGAAACAGAAGAAGAAACGGGTTATAAAATAAACCAGGTAAAAAAAGTTTTTGAAGCTTATATGTCTCCCGGGTCTGTTACGGAAATTTTATATTTTTTTATTGCCGCATATTCTAAAGAAATGAAAGTGAATGAGGGCGGTGGTTTAGCATTAGAACATGAAGATATAGAAGTGATGGAAATGAACTTTGAAGATGCGCTTCATAAAATTGAAACGGGTGAAATTAAAGACGCTAAAACAATTATGTTGATTCAATATTTAAGGCTAAAAAATATTTTATGACCAAAAAATTATCGTTTCATTCTGTGCCGAATTATTTTTAGAGATACAGTGCTTGCATTTACCACAATGGCTTTCCGGCATAATAATCTAAAATTTTTGCCCTCAAAACAAAATTATATTTTGAAGTAATAAGATTGGTATTTGTCCTGTCCAAATTATTTTTTGCAATCAAATAATCAACGGAAGTAATTGTGCCGGAATTAAACCGAACCTCTGCCGCCCTGAATGATTCGCTAAATGAATTTACCTGGTCAAGTAATATTTTATATTTATTGGAAGTGTTGGTTAAATTAACGTAAGCCCTTTCAATAGATTGCTGTAACAGCGTTTTTGTATTTGCTTCTACCAATTCATTATTTTTTAAATCAACCTTTGCCAGCTTTACTTTGCTTCTTACCTGGAATGCATTGAATATCGGGATGCTGAGGCCAAGATAAAATGTGGTCGAAAGATTATTACTCAACTGATTTCCATAAGTGATCTTTTGAGATGTATAATTGTTTTGCTTAGTGATTACAGAATACTGCGTTCCATTCACGCTCACATAATCTGTGGTTGGCACCTCAACACTGTTTGCAAAAAGAGCCTGCGTGGCAGCACTGGAATAATTGGAACCTATATTCCCGCTAAAGTATAAGGAAGGATATAAACCGCCCTGCAGCGAACGGATGATCTTTGCTGCACTTTCTGTACGTAGATGCACCGCCTTAATTTGCGCAAATTGTTTTAACGCTGTCGCATAGACGCTTTCAGGCGTAACGTCATAATTTATATTGAATGCATCACCAGGTAATCTTTCTACTTCCATGGAAGTATCGTAAGGAATATTCAGCAATTGAACCAGGTTTAATTTGGCGGTTTCAAGCGCAGCAATGTTGTCTGCAACAGCAATTTCATCATTGGCAAATTGCCCTTTTAAATCATAATATTGTGACGGAGGAATGGCGCCCGATTGGTTAAGAATGTCAAGGCGATCAACCTGCTTTGAGGTTACGGTCCGTTGATTGCGCGAACTTTCAAGAATATCTTCAGCACTCAATACATTTAGATAGGCCAATATAACATTCAACGTTAAATTATCTTTTGCTTGTTGCAGTTCCATTTGCGAAGCCTGGTATCCTAAGGAATTTGCTTTAATATTATTTTGCACTGCAAAGCCATTGAACAATAAAAGGTTGCTCGACGCACCATAAGAGGAATAATTTACGTTTTGATTGATGAATGCATTTGTAATCGGGTCATTGGTTCTTCCCTGGTTGATACCCTGGTTAGCGTTTGCGTTAAGATTGGGCAACATTGCGGCTTTCGACTGCTTCCAGGTGATATCGGCTTTTTGCACAGCGAGATCAGATTGCCTGACATTGATGTTATTTGCGATGCCCATTTGTATAGCCTGTTGTAAGTTCAACCTGTTCTGCGCGTCGGCAAAAAAAGAACCCGCCAAAAAAAAGATCACCGAAAGAATTGTTTTCATAATTGTATCAAAAGAATTTTTTGTTTCAATAAATTTATCGTTTCATTAAAAGGCATTTTTACAATTTCAAGGATACCCTTTCATTTTTTATCATGATTCTTTTTCGATTCTGCCATCAAGCAAATGAATCACCCGCGAACCGTAGGCTGCATTTTTTTCAGAATGCGTAACCTGCACGATCGTAACACCTTCAGTATTTAATTCTTTAAAAATATCCATGATCTCCTCCCCTTGTTTGGAATTCAAATTTCCTGTGGGCTCATCAGCTAAAATTAATTTTGGCTTTACAATTAATGCCCTCGCAACACCAACCAATTGTTGCTGGCCACCGGAAAGCTGGTTAGGAAACAAATCTTTTTTACCCACCATCTGAAAACGGTCAAGCATTTCTGCCACCATACCTTTTCGCTCGTTCGATTTAATATTCTGGTAAATTAACGGCGTTTCAATATTTTCATAAACAGTTAGTTCATCAATTAAATGATACGCCTGGAACACAAATCCAATGTGGCTTTTATAAATTTCAGATCTTTGTTTTTCTTTCATTTTCAAAACATCCTGGTCCATAAAAACATAGGAGCCTTCGTTGGGCTCATCCAGCATTCCCAACACATTCAGCAGCGTTGATTTACCCGAACCCGATGGCCCCATAATAGAAAGAAATTCACCTTGCTTTATCACAAGGTTAATATCTTTTAAAATAAAAGTGCGGTTACTGCCTGTATTGAACCACTTGTAAATATTCTTTAGCTGGAGCATAATTTATTCTTGTTGAATTTTTTGTTTAAATAGCTGTTTTAAGAAATAGCCTTACAGTCAAAAACATTTAATAATTTTTGCCATTACATTTCTGATAATGAAACTACAGATTTTCAACCATCATACCAATGGCATATTACATTGATACAGAGCGATTGACGACTTATCCCTGGTATGCAAGTGTACGTTTATGAACACTTCATTTAAAAACCGGACACTTATTTTAAAGGAAGGGAGTGATAAAGTTTCCCACAAATACAGGAAGTTAAATCGCAGACCAACGTAACTATCACTTCGAATAAATTTCGTTGCGTTACTATGTCAATGGTTGATTGAAATCTTTTTGAAATTGTGTGGCTCTGCCGCTACTATGACAGATCTTTACTTTTAAAAAGGCCATGGACAATTTGCCTGCCGAAAAAATATCCAAGAACTGCGCCGATAGCACCTCCGGTTATTAACCACACCGCGTTATTACCAGCGGCAAACCAGGCGATACCGGCACCAAATAAAACAAAGAAAATAATAGCCACTAATATTACCCGCCATCTCTTTATTTCCTTTTTTATACGCTGAACCGGGGGATGCTCCGGGTGATGTTTCTTTTTAGTTGTCGCCATGCAATAAATAATTAAGCAATTGTTTTTTAAATACGCTGATTTTTCTGTATCGCTCAAAAGTATGATGAATTTGGCTAAGATATTGTTCTTATAAAATAATCCACAGTATCAATACCTCAATACATAGTTAGCAACCTGCAAACAAATTGTACAAGATGCGTGTTGAAGACTATGAAATAATGGGTAGCACTAATTTTCAAAAACAAAATAAGATTAATAATGAAATACAATTTATTAGGGAATACAGGACTTAAGGTTTCTGAACTTTGCCTGGGCACCATGACTTTCGGTGGAAAAGGACGATTTAAAGCAATTGGCAGCCTGGGACAGGAGCCCGTGGATAATCTGATAAAAAAATCCATAGACGCGGGGATTAATTTTATAGATACTGCAAACGTGTATTCCGAAGGAATGAGCGAAGAACTGACCGGCCAGTCGATACACAATCTCGGTCTGGATCGTAATAGTTTAGTGATTGCAACAAAAGTTCGTGGTAAAATGGGCGAAGGGCCAAATGACAGCGGCCTTACCCGTAAACATATTTTGCAGCAAGCCGAGGCAAGTCTTCGCCGCCTGAAAACAGATTACATCGATCTGTACCAGGTTCACAGCTTTGATCCGCTTACACCGTTTGAGGAGACACTGGGTGCGTTGGACGATCTTGTAAAAAGTGGAAAAGTACGTTACATTGGTGCCAGCAATATGGCCGCATGGCAATTGATGAAGGCCCTTGATTACAGCACTTATAATCACGTAGCAAAGTTTGTTTCGCTGCAAGCCTACTATACTATTGCAGGAAGGGAATTAGAACGGGAAATTATTCCGCTGCTGAATGATCAAAAAATTGGGCTGATGGTGTGGTCACCATTAGCAGGTGGCTTACTTAGTGGAAAATACAATAGAAAAGAAGAAAGTAAGGAGGGCGGCCGAAGGGTAAATTTTGATTTCCCCCCAATAAATAAAGACCGCGCCTTTGACATAGTTGAATTATTGCACCCCATGGCCGAATCAAAGCAAAGAAGTGTTGCGCAGTTAGCATTGGCCTGGCTACTAAAGCAACCTGCCGTAACTACTGTTATTATAGGCGCCAATAAAATGGAACAGTTGGATGACAATCTTAAATCAATAGACATTGATTTTACCCCTGACGAGATGCAAAAAATTGCAGAGGTAAGTAAGCTGCCTGTGGAGTACCCTGGTTGGATGCTTGATTTTACAGGGCAGGACAGGCAAAAATAATTAACTTCAGAAAAGACTTTAAAAGGACGATCATAATTTAAGTTTGATTATTCAAATACTTTCTGAATATTCTCCTGGTAATTCATTTGTTGAAATTATTTTTTATTTCAACAAACCTCTGCGCATAAGTTATGGCTAAATCGGCCTGGCGTAAATTATAATTTATAAAATATTTTATCTATCTTTTTCTCCTGCTCTAATTAGGAATTAAAAAATAAAAGAGATTTAAAATATGAAATGTTCCTCCCAATTTTTATTCTTATTTCTCTTTTTGATTGTGCCGTTTAATTTATTAATGGCACAACGGAAAAGAGATTCTACCATTAAGGCTCAGAATTATAATATGGCAAGATTGCCCTCAGCTCAAAATAGAACGGATACGGTTCCAAAGTCTAATCCGCCAACACAAAGGCCACCCGTAGCTGAAAATAAAAATGATGAAACGCAGCCCCATCGACCATATGTAACAATTGATTCCAGCAAGCCGGTTCCTGTTGAAACGCCCACTTATATAAGATCTGTATTGCGCATACAAAGAATTTATGTAAATAATGACGCGATAGAATTGATGCAAATATTAAATCCACAGCTTGCCGACCAGCAAACTGTAATGAGCAATACGAAGTTAGTTTTACCCGTATTTCCGCTACCTGATTCGAAAAATAGCAGGACAATAAATCAACAATTTAGAATTGATGCCGATCCCGATAATAATGTGAATGATGAATTTGCAAGAAAGGCCGCTACAACAGATTCACTTGTAAATATTTTTAATTCAATAAAATTTGATTTAGATGATGTGAAGGATCAGCAACATTTGGCTAATCTTAAAACCATTTTGCCTGCGCTCGTTGATCTTAACAAAAGAGCTATAGATAAAATCAGGCATACAAGCCGGGCTACTGTGAGTACGCTTTCAATAGAGACGACTGCTTTAAATAATGTACTGGCAAACAGCACAACTACTTCTACCATTTCAGGTGATAATGTTCGCCAACTATTTTCTTTATTGGTTAATATAAATATTCTCTTATCAGGCATTACAGATAGAAAATTACAGATACCGCATGATTCGGATCTGGGCAGTAATTTGCAAAAAGCTCCTTTTTCCTTTGCCTCTTATCACACAAGCACATTACTACCAAAAGAAGAAAAAATTTCATCAAGTGATGATGATCCACGTAAATTCAACATCTATGTTTTTCGCAAAAGCCTCGCCCAAAGTGGCAAGCAAAATCCTGAATTAAAAACATATTCTGTTTCTTATGCAATCCCTGCATTGGCTGATGATAAATCGGAATGGAATACCATTCCCGAGCCTGCGTCTACGATTCATTGTTACTTTCCACCGGCCAGATTTAATTTCACTATAACCGATATAAATACCAATGAGGTTTATTCAGCCACTGAAGATTTATTTGATGCACAAAAAGATCCTAACGAAAGATGGACAATTTTGGACCTGCTTGATCGCCATCCTACTTACAGATTAATTTTTCTAATCCCTTGATTCGTTTTTTTTAACTACTTATGCTATTTATTTTATGAACTAGTTATATGGCGACAAATATTTTTATAAGCTACAGAAAAGAGGACAGCAAATGGAATACGCAACTCTTATACGACAGGCTTTCAAAATATTTTTCTCCAAAATCGATCTTTAAAGATTTCAATACTATAAAGGCTGGAGAAGATTACAGGAAAGTAATAGAAAATGCTTTGAGCAAATGCCACGTGCTGTTGGTTATAATTGGAAAAAACTGGCTTAACTCGATGGATGAGAATGGAAAACAAAGATTGCAAAATCCCGAAGATCTTTTACGCATCGAAATAGAAACTGCGTTGAACAGAAACATCCGCGTAATTCCAATTCTTTTCGATAACGTTTCCATGCCTTCCAACGCGCAGCTTCCGGAAACGCTTTCATCGTTAACACTCAGGCAATCTGTTTCGGTAAGTGAAACAAATTTTGATTATGACATCAGGCATCTTGCAGAAGCGATAAAAAATAAGCAAATAGAGGTAAATCCTAAAAACCGTTTATTAGATAAACTTATTCGAAACAGAACCTTGCTATCGGTAGCAGCAGGAACTTTATTGGCCGCCCTATTAACCGGGCCTCTTGGAATAAAGTCTTTAAGCTTTCAATGCATTTCGATTGCCGCTATAAGTTTGCTCGTTAGCAGCTTATTAATAATGTCTTTACTCAAAAGCAAGATCCAAAATAAAATTAAATCCCGCCTTCAAATAATTAGTATTTCATTGTTTTTAATATTTATAATCACTCTTGTTATTCATGTTAATTATTTCCAGTCAAATACATTTCTCTACAAAGGATTTGGGGACGTTACTACTCATTACATAAAAGGAAGCGGTTTCACTCCACTTGGAGATTCACTGGCGAGAGCGCACCCGAATATGACAGAGGCAGATATTCTCAAAAAGTTTTTAGGAGGGCCAGGTGAAGCGCAAAGATTATGGAACCCCGCTTCCGTTACCCTTGCTAAAATGCGCATACTATATTCTTATACCGCGGCAATCATTTTCTTCAGTCTCTTCATTGCAGTTCTTGTTGAGTTGCTTGTAATGAAGTACAAATCATCTCCAGCAATTTAGCTTTGCATGAAAGGCATTTTTTATTTAAGAAAATATATTTAACATGCCAAATCTTAATTCAAAAAAGAATTGATAAAATAAAAAAAGGATACACGTTTAAGTATCCTTTTTCAAGTTTTCATTGTAACAAACTTATCCCCTGCTTTTCACGATTGCTTTTGCCGCACCCAGGTGTTTATATAACGTTGGCAAGGCTTTCACCGCAAAACTCCTGAAGGCAGAATCCTTAGAATTTTTCGCAGTTTTTTCAAAAAGATCGATATCATCTTTATGATCACTTACCATTTTATCAATATAATTTTTATCGAACTCACGGGCAGTATCCTTGCTTAAATCGTCAATTTGTTTTTGCATATCACTACCAACTGTTGTAGGTAACGTAATGTTTTTTGCTGCTGCAAGGCTCTTCAACTCATCATTTAATTTGGAGTGTTCTTTTACCATCATTGCTCCAAAATCCTTTACGCCTTTACTTACGCCTTTTTTTTCCGCAAGTTTACCGAGGTCCACTTCCATCATTCCCCCATTGGCGGCTTTTACTGCGAAGTCAGCAACATCATCATTCACTGCCATAGTACCCATGGTATCTTTTTTTGCAGCAGACATGTCGGTCGTATCTTTTATGGCATTTGCATCATTTGCTTTTTCTACACTATCTTTTTTACTCTCATCATTATTGTTACACGATTGGCCAACTACTAAAAGTGCGGCAATTACATAAACACTTATTCTTTTCATGATTTAAATTTTTTAAGGTTAAGAATTCATAGGTAAACAAAAGTTGCGCCATTAAAAATAAGCGACCGTTATACCACATTGTCAGTTATAACCCTCTGTTAATATCTCATAAAAGGTGTGAGCAATTATCATCAGCTGGAAAAATTGTGAAAATTTCTACACAAATCGACTAATGTTCCCAAACCTCCTCATGTTGTGTATCAAAATAACCAGACATAAAGGGTAACATGAAATACCAATGGTTTTTTTTCATGGCATGATTTTGTGATTTAAATAATAATAAAGATTCTAAAAAATTAAAATTAAAAACTATGGCAGAGCTACATGTACAGCGCAAACGCAACAATTATGTGTGGGTGTGGATTGTTTTAATAATAGTGATAATCGCGGCTGCATTTTATTATTACACCAATTATTATAAGAAAAATAATACTACTACAGATAATGTTACGGGGCTTAAAATTAAACAAAGCGAAAAGCAACCCGGTACCCCAAATTTTCTTGAGGAGGTAAAAAAAGCCCTGGATGAAAGCTCCGTTTCTAAAAGAGAAGCGCACCCTGTGGTATTTCTTAATTAAGCCCCCTGAGATCGAGATTGTTTAAAATTTAAAAAAATTAAAGCCATGTATAAAGAAAAATATCTGATTAATAGTAATCTTAAAGAGCTTCGCTCAAGTGATTTTGAAATAAGAAGTGGTGAACCGGACATAAGGGGATGGAAAGTAAAAACTACACAAAACCAGGACATAGGTAAAGTAGATGAGTTATTATTTGACTCCGAATCTTTTCGCGTCAGGTACCTTGTGGTTGCACTTAATGGTAAGGCCATCAACCTGGCATCACGGGATGTTTTAATACCTGTTGGGTTAGCAGAACTTAGAAAAGATGATAAAACGGTAATCTTCCCGGACGTAACAGCAGGACATTTTGCCTCGTTACCCGATTACAAAAAAGGAAACGTAACCGTAGAGACAGAGCGCAGTATAAGAACAGTTTTTGCGCCATCTGATGGTATTGAATATAAAGATGCAGATTACGAACATGATCCGGAAGAGTTTTATAACCATGAACATTTTGATGAAGAAAAAATGTATAAATCAGGAACGCTCATAGATGAGCCAATTGATCCCCTACCAGATGCGAATGTGGATCCAACAACATCCAGAAGAATTATTCGACGGGATGAAAGAACCCAAAACTGAAAAACTCTGCAACAGTCGTAAGAAGGGAATTTTAAAATAAATAAATCGGCTTTATTATTCAATATATAAAACAGCAGCGGGCATTGATAATGTCCGTTTTTTTTTTTGTACATGCAATAGGATAATTTAAGGCTACTCCTGACCGTTAGTAGTTAATTTTTTATTGGTTTATTCATTCGTAAATTCTTTCCCATTGATATTTTGACCAACAATGGGTTCTTTGAGCCCCATGTTTTGAACAGTGGATTCATTGATTACAACTTGCAATTTTAAATTGATTTTTGACCACATTTCCAATTTAAAGTCGCTTTTTATTGTCATACATCTGTTAGTCAAATTTTATTCACTTCTCAAACTTTTCACAGGATTTGCTAGCGCGGCTTTTAACGATCTGTAACCAACTGTAAAGCCAGCAATCACGAATGTTATGACGATAGATAAAAGAAAAACTCCTGCACCAATATTTATCCTGTATTTAAAATCCTTCAGGTACAAATTCATTATCCACCAGCCAATGGGAGCCGCTATAATAAATGCAATGAATAACAATTGGCTAAACTCTTTCCCAAATAGCCAGAGAATACTTTCGATGCGTGCACCTAACATTTTGCGCACGCCAATCTCTTTTGTTTTTTGTACTGCCATAAAAGAAACCAATCCATACAATCCCAAACAACCGATTAAAATCGCGATGCCACAAAAGAATTCTATAAGCTTCAGCATAATATCATCAAGCTCATAATATTTTGCAATCTTATCGTCTAAAAATTCTTTACTGTATGCATATTGGGGATAGATATTGTTCCATATTTTTTCTATCGCTGCTAAAGTCGGTTTCATATGCTGCATGTCCATTTTTACAGCGCAATGTTCTACACGATTAATGGCAGGAAACATCACAACCGGGTTTATGTCCTGTCGAAAAGACTTATCATAAAAATCTTTTACAACACCCACAACAGGCGCTGTAACTCCGTCTATCGTAATATTCTTATTGATGATGTCATCCGCAGATTGCAAGCCAAGCTTTTTAACAACCGTTTCATTTACGAGGTATTGATTGATGGTGTCTGAAGGATAAATATTTCTGCCGGCAACAAATTTTAAATTGAATGTAGAAACATAATTCTCATCAACCGGCTTTCCATTCACAGACCATTGCCTGTCGGTAGCATCATTTTCAAAGCGAATCGCATTTAAGTTACTGTGATTAGCCCCTGGCGCTTCCATGCATAATGAAACATTTTTTACTGATGATATTTTTTTTAGTTCATTCATCAATAGTTTCATTTTTATCAAGCCACTACTGTCTCTAACGGGGACCGGCAACATAACAATATCATCTTTATCAAAGCCAAGATCGGTATGTTTTGAAAAATTCATCTGGGAAGCGATGATGACGGTACCGATAATTAATAATTGTGAAATGGCAAACTGCGCAATAACCAGCACTCTTCGCAATGAAAATCCGCCGATACTTTTTTGAAAGAGCTTACCTGTTAATGCCGCGATGGGCCTAAAACCTGACAACACTAAACCTGGATACGAACCAGATAAAAACACGACTATAATTGTTACCGTTGCAATAAAAATAAGCAGGGAAATATTTGTGAACGGATTGATGACCAGTTGTGTTTTAAACAGGCTATTGGCGAAGGGTAACGCTAACAGGGCTAAACAAAAAGCAATTATTACGGCGAACATTGTTATTAGTGAAGTCTCGGCAATGAATTGCCAAAATAATTGCTTTCGCGTGCTGCCCAACACTTTTCTTATACCCACTTCTTTACTGCGGTTAAAAGCCTGTGCTGTAGCAAGGTTTATAAAATTTACACATGCGGTTACAATAAGAAAAATTCCAATAAATACGGCGGCCCATAAATATTTTTTGTTAGCATAACCGTCATAATCAACGTTAAAATGAATATCAACTAACGGTTGAAGGTGAAATCTGAAAACACTTTGATTCGGATCATTTACATAATATTTTTTCATGATCTGCGGAAACAATTTTTCAACAGATGCTTTTTTCACACCGGGTTTTAATAAAAGAAAAGTATTACACTCGCTATTAAAACCACCCCAACTATTGTCATCTGCCTGCCATGCACTCAGGTCTTTCAGGTTTTTATCGCTTACATAAATTTCCTGTGTGCGATCTGTGTTTGTGGGAATATCTTTTAAGATACCGGTTACCCTAAAATCAATGGCGTTATTAATCCGGATAACTTTTCCTACAGCTTCTTCACTGCCAAAATATTTCTTTGCCATTTTTTGTGTAATGATGGCAGTATTAGGTTCAATAAGACCGGTTTTCATGTTGCCTTCCACAAGCGGGAAGTTAAATATGTCAAAGAAGTCGGAAGTGGTAACGCCAATGCCATTTTCTTCATTGAACTTTTTCACATCATTATTAGGTGATACAATATTCACGGGCATGTTCCAGAAAACTTCTATCCGTACTGATTTTTCAGCAAACGTGTAATCATTACGAATGGCTTTGGCTAATGGAGAAGGCGTGCCGTGTGAATAAAATGGATTATCGGAATGCACTTCTGTAACAACGCGATAAATTCTGTGTTTATTTTTATTGAAATTTTCGAAACTGAGATGATAAGCAACTATTGTAAAGATGAGTATACTGCATGCGAGACCCAATGATAAACCGATGATATTTATCGCTGCATACGCTTTATGTTTGGTTAAATTTCGCCAGCCGATTGTAAAATAATTTTTTAGCATAAAAGTTATTTATTATTCATTGTTGGTTCTCATTTATCCACAATTCATTTATTCACTTCTTAAACTTTTTACAGGGCTTGCTCTGGCTGCTTTTATTGCCTGCAAGCTCACTGTTAGTAAAGCAATAATTATGGCCATACCACCGGCTGCAATAAATATCCACCAGCCTATTGAAACGCGGTAAGGAAAGTTTTGAAGCCAATTATTCATTAAGTACCACGCTACAGGCGAGGCAATAATAAAGGCGATCAATATCAATAAAAGAAAATCTTTTGATAACAATGAAACGATGTTTACAACAGTAGCTCCCAATACTTTTCTTACACCAATTTCTTTAGTGCGCGATTCTACAGTAAATGTAACCAGGCCAAAGAGGCCAAGGCAGGCGATAAAGATTGCCCACAACGAAGCCGCCGTAAAAATGTTCCCATACTGTCTTTCTGAAGAATAGAGCTTGTTATAATTTTCATCAACAAAAAAGTAATCAAACGGATTGCCGGAAAAACTGGATTTATACAATTTATCTAACGTTGCAATTTTTTGATCAACTTTTCCGGGAGTAAGCTTAAGGGTGTAATAGGCAGAATTATTTTGCGGATAAAAAATCATTGGGCCGATAGAAGCCTGCACTCCAAGGTGATGGTAATCTTTCACAATTCCTATCACGTCCAGTTTGCGCTCGTCCCATTGTACTTTCGTTGTTAACGCGTCTTCAGGATTATTAAATCCCAATTGTTTAATAGCCGTTTCATTCATCAATACCTTACTATTATTATTCCAATCAACATTGCACTCTGAAGGAGTAAAATTTCTGCCGGCAACTAACGGTATCCCATAGGTGCCTAAATAGTGATCGTTAATAATTGCAAAAGAATATGTTTTTAGTTCATCGCCTTTTTTTGAAGCGGGCTGGGTAAACCCACTTGTTGTGAAATTATAATGGCCGCTGGGAATGCTACCGGAAACGCAAAAGTCTTGCACAAAATTTTCAGCGGAAAGCTCATTTTGAAAGGCAGCCCGGCGAAGTTTTAAGGTAGTGTCCTGCCCTGCTTCCGGGCCGCGAATTACTAATAGGCCGGATGGATTTATCCCCAGGTTTTTATGTTGCATAAAATGCAATTGGGTAAAAATAAGAATGGTCGCGACGATCAACATAATTGAAATAGAAAATTGGCATACCACTAAAAATTTTCGAAGAATTATTCCCTTTGATGATTTGGCAATTTTGCCTTTCAGCGTTTCGACCGGCCTAAACCCTGAAAGTGTAAAGGCTGTGTAAGCACCCGAAAGAAGGGAGCCCGTAAAGAGCAAAAGAAGCGCATAAATCCAACTTCCACCGGCGGCTAATGTTTGCAGCGATAGTTGCTTTTCAATAAGCCTGTTGAATAATGGTTGTGCCAATGCTACCAAAATGATCCCTACCGACAGTGCCAAAATATTTACCAAAAATGATTCTCCCAGAAATTGAAGAACAAGGTTTGTTTTGCTCGCGCCGATTACCTTTCTAACACCCACCTCGTTTGCCCGCTTGAATGAATTGGCTGTGGAAAGATTGATATAATTAAACCACGCGATCAACAGAATTAAAAATGCAATGCCCGCCAGCATATAAACGTATTTAAGATTGGCGAAAGTTGGATAGGTATCATTAAATGAACTGCCCAAATGCATATCTGCAAATGGCTGTAGCTTAAACTGAACGCCATCTTTATCTTTCTTTAATTCGGTGCGGGTGGCGGTTAGCTTGTTTTCTAATTCGGCAATATCTACACCCTTATTTAAAAGAAAAAAAGTATTGAGATATTGGGAACTAAGATTATCCAAAGCTGCCCAATCATTGCCATTTAAATTGGCTGGATTTTTTAAAGTTTCCAATGAGAAAAGGGCATTATATTTTATGTCAGAATTATCCTGCATGTCTGAAAACACACCTTTTACGACGTAATCAGCGCGGCCAAATTGATTATTCAAAACCAGCGTTTGGCCAATGGCGTCGCTCTTCCCAAAATATTTTTCCGCAGTGGATTTAGAAAGGAAAACAACGTTAGTATTGTTTAAGGAAGCGGCATTGCCGGACAGCAAATGAAACGTAAAAAAATTAAAGAAGTTTCCATCGGCATACCCGGTTCTTTGTTCACTGTAAGATTCTCCGGGAACATTCTTTTTTGAAATAATTGTATTGCCCGTTTCCTCGTCAAACCTGCAAAATTCCTTTACTTCCCGGAACCGCTGCTTTATAATAGAAGCCCAGCCAGGTTCTACTTCCGGCCACGTTTTACCTGCCGGATCCTGGTTGATAAGCCGGTACATGTGCGGCAGGTTTGCATGAAAATTATTTACACTTTTTTCAAGGCTTATATATTCCGTTAAAAAAAGGAAAGCACAAATTCCTAATCCCAGCCCAACTATGTTTACGATCGAAGACACTTTGTTTCTCCGGATATTTCTAAAAGCAATTTTTATGTAATTAAAAAACATGGAATTAATTGATTTTTAGTGTTGTTATTCAAAATTATTAGCCCTTTATTTCTTCACTAAGATTATTAACGATTGCAGCTATATACCCAGTCTTTAAGAGATATCTATAACCAATCTTGAAAAGGTTATTGCGCATAGCGCTTAATTTAGTGAATGAAACAGTCTTAATCGCGCAAGTTTTATCCATCTATATTTTCAACCATCATACCAATAACCTATATCATTGATTTATAGCAATTAGAAGAAGAAATTAATGAATCAAACTGTTCGTTAACGAACACCTTTATTTATAAAGCGAACAATTTTTTTTCTGTGAGGAAGAAAGGGTGCAGGTAACCCTAGGATTTATTTATTTAGTCGCCGACCTTAAAAGAAGGTATAAAACGCATTTATCTATGGCAACATAGTTTTGGATAACTAAAATATTAAAAAAGAAGAATTAAGAAATTAATGAATCTATTTGGGTCTCTATATCGCTCAATTTTTTTGAGATTGCAATTTGTATTTCATTATCCAATTTAGACATTTCATCAGAAATATTTTTTACTTCATCTAAAGAAATCAAAACGTTCTTCTTCGACTTAATAACATACTCATTGATTTCACGCCTTGTATTTTCGACCTTTGTATTTAAATCCTCCGGAAAAAAATTGCCTATTGATAAAAACAAAGCTGACTTAGCTTGAAAATTATCAACTAATTTAGGCATCATCTGGCTAGGATTAGAAATATCCACATTCCTAATATCAATTACTTTATTATTCAATTCAGTTCTTACTTTTTCAATGCTGATTCTTCTATTTTCTAGCAACTCTATTTTGGTTTTTTTTAATTCTAATAAATTTTGTTTCCTAGATATATTTATGGTGACTAAAACATTAATTAAAGCAACAACAAATGTTGCAATTGAGGCTATTATTACAACTTTTAATTCAACCTGCATAATTTTTTAATTTGAAGTAGAGTTTCGTTTTTCGTTTTAATGATGAAGCACACGTCTACCTAAATCTAAACAGAAAACATCAAATAAAAATTCTTTGTCTCGTCAAGTGCTCCCAATCTATTTTGAAAATGCAAATGATATATAAACAAGGTGAGAAGGTCTTTGTACCTTGGCCGCCTACAGTCTGTCACCAATTGCCAGTAAATTTCTTTTTCGGGGTGATATATTCCGTTAAAAAAGCAAAGCTCGATTCCTAATCCAAGTTCAGAAAGTAAAAAAAAGACGAAGGTGATTTTTACAATTAATTATTCAGTTCTTAAACTTTCCACCGGATTAGCAATAGCAGCTTTTATAGCCTGGTAACTTACCGTTATAAGAGCGATCACAAGGGCAACCAGCCCTGCCAGCGCAAACATCCACCAGGTGATATTTATCCTATAGGCAAATTCCTTGGCCTTCTTTGGTCTTCCTCTTTCAAATTTAAAATATCCTGAATAACAAAAAGAAGCTGCCGATGTTGTGTGTTCGTGCTGATGGTTTAGCAGTCTGGCTACACCAACATCAGGTTGAAGCCGTAGCCCAATTTATGCTAACTCATCCAATGCGTTAGAATTCCAAATTCATCAATACCGCTTTCATAAAACTTTGCTGATGAATATTTATAATCTCCTGGTTGAAGGCACAAGTCTGCCGTCACAGGATTATTATGAACATATTCTATCTTCTGTATAAAAACTTCTTTAGTCCATAGATCAATACTGAGAGGATTACGTTTCCAAAACTGGTACTTCCTCTCTTTTGCATTTATATAAAATCTTTCCAACACTTTTGGATGATACTTCTTTAAATCACGCTGTATAGTTTGCGACACGAACTTCAGAAAATTTCTTTGAACAACATCTCTCTCATATCCCGCCTGAATTTGCCAAATCAAATGGATGTGATTACTCATAATGCAGAAAACATTTAGCTCTATCCACTTCTCTTTTACCATAGCCGCAAGACTTTCTATTATTACATCTTTATATTTATCCGGCTTTAAAAGATGTTTCCACTTCCAAATAGTGGCAGTAAAATATTGTGTATGGTGAGTTTTGATGTTCTTTCAGTTGCTAAGTTAGTGAAAGGCCCTAAAGCTCTTACTTCATTCATATCTTACCCCTCTGCTGGTTGTTGGTGATTGCCTGGCTACAAAACCATCCGCACGAACACGCAACAACGGCTATGGTTGGGCTTCGGACTAATCAGGAAAAGACCAAGGAGGGCAAAAAGCATTCGGTTTCAATTCAACATAAGTTCTGAGACCAAAGTTGAAATAGGTTTGAGCTCCTGGATGGGCGTCATACCAGACTTTAAAGGGCGCAAGCCATTCAAACTGCAGCGTTGAATTTTCCGGCAGGTCTTTCACCACACCACTAACAACATAATCCTGCGCGTTATCCATTCGCACAGTCCTTCCAAGTACATTTTTTTCTTCGCCAAAAAATTTCTTTACCGTTTTTTCTGTGAGTACAATGGAATTTAATGGTTGAAAAGCATTGGCGGCATTTCCCTGAACAAAAGGCAAAGTAAACATACTAAAGAAGGAAGGCTCTACATATTCGCCTGATGCATTAACGGCTCTATCGCCAATTGTGAATAAAAATGAAGTTCCATCTTCTGTAGTGCGGCAAGTATTTGCAATGCCCGGCAAGTGTGCTTGCAACGCGGGTGCCAGCGGGCCAGCCGTTGAAGAATGTGTGAACATTCCGTTGCCAACTTTACTGTTTGTTTTTACAAGATATATCCGGTTCTTGTTTATATTATTGCCATCAAAGTTCACTTCATCTTCAATCCATAAAAAAATAAATGCGGCACATGCAATGCCAATGGCTAATCCAAAAATATTTAGAAAACTGTATCCTTTATTTTTCCAAAGGGCACGCAAAGTTGTTTTAAAAAAGTTGCTTAACATATTTGATACTTATTAGATTTTTATTCCTTTTTTATTCCTTTTCATGTACCAACATTTATTCCGTTCTTAAACTCTTAACCGGGTTCTTTGCTGCTGCTTTTAAAACCTGTAAACATATTGTGCTGATGGCTATTAAAAGTGCTACTGCACCTGCAAAAGCAAATACCCACCAGCCAATGTTTATGCGGTAGGCATAATCCTGCAACCAACTGCTCATTATAAACCAACCAACAGGTATGGCGAGCAATAACGAAATAAAAACAAGCTTTAAAAAATCGCGGGATAAAAGAATAAGAATACTTTGCAATGTTGCACCTAAAACTTTACGCACACCAATTTCTTTTGTGCGTTGCAAAACATTGTAAGCAGATAAACCCAGCAAGCCGATGCTTGCAATTAAAATGGCGAGAAACGCAAATACGCCAAACACTTTCCCAAATAAAATATCTGTTTTGTATTGCTGCCCGAATGATTCATTCAAAAAATAATAATCGAAAGGATCTTTAGGAAAATAAGTACTCCATGTTTGTTTTAATGCAGCTATTGTTTGTTGCATGTTTGCCTGGTTAACTTTTAAAGAATAAAAATTTGTTGAAGTTAATCTCGGCACTATAATCATCGGGTCAATCGTTTTCTGTAATCCCAACTGGTGAAAATTTGATGTAACGCCAACGATAGTAGTTGTATCGCGGCCGCCGCGCAATAATTTTTGATTAATCGCATCAGCAGCATTTTTAAAACCCAATAATTTTGCAGCAGTTTCATTTAAGATCACGGCTTTTTTATCAGTGCCAAACTGGGGTGAAAAATTTCTTCCGGCAACCATTTTAATATCATAAGAAGGAATGAAATCATAGTCAACGCCAAGATTATATAGTGTTACCGCATTTTGATTTGCACCAACCCTTTTTGATCCGTTTGTCCAATAAATTTCATCGCCCGGCACACTTGTTGATCCGGTAATATTTTTAATAGCCGGTTGCTGTAACACCGCAGATTTAAAAGGCTGGTAAGCGCTTTGGTAGAGTGAATCAACAATTGTTTGCGGGCCTTTTAATATTATTGTCTGATTAATGTTTGCGCCAAGGCTTTGATTGCGCATATAACTTACCTGCTGAAAAACAATGATGGTTCCGGCAATTAAAACCACTGAAGTAACAAACTGTACAATAATTAAACTTTTGCGAAGCAGTTGCCCGCTGATGGTGTTTTTAAAAGCGCCTTTTAAAACAGTTACCGGTTTAAAACCAGAAAGCACGAATGCCGGGTATAAACCTGATAAAAATGTTCCGCAAAAAAATAGTGTAAAAAATATTAGCCAATAATTTCCTGTTAAGGCAAAGCCGGTATAATTATTTCTGCCGGTGAAGAAATCGAAGGGATGAAGCAGCAGGAAAAATATAATTAAAGAGAGCAGGAGCGAAATAATATTTAGCACAAAACTTTCTGTTAAGAATTGCCGCATTAATGTGCCGCGTAAAGCACCCAACACTTTACGTACACCTACTTCTTTCGCACGCTCCACAGACCTTGCAGTAGAAAGATTTATAAAATTGATCCACGCAATGCAGATAATAAAAATGGCAATTAAGAAAAGAAACGACACAGCCTGCCCGTTGCCATTTGCTTCTGCTTCCTGGTTATAATTTGAATAAAGATGTATATCGCTTAATGGTATAAGATGCAGTTCATCCCGCATGTTGTTTGCTTTTCTTCCTTCAGCACTATTTATATATTTATCCGTAAACGCAGGGAGCTTTGCTTCAACCTTTTTATAATCTACACCGGGCTTTAATTGCATATATACATAGAAATCATACCAGCCCCAACCTAATTCGCTTGAGTTAGAACTATCGCCCTGCATCAGCATTTCCTTTCGCAGTGTTGTATAAGAAACAAGATAATCCATGATGAGATGCGAGTTAGATGGAAAATCTTTGTACACCCCACTAACTTCGAATGATTCTACATTTGATCCGCTTCTGTTCACCAATATTTTACCAAGCGCATCATTATTGCCAAAATATTTTTTTGCAGTTGACTCAGATAAAACAATTTTATCCGGCGCATTTAAAGCAGTTTGCGGATTGCCCTTTATAAAATGAAGGCCGAACATAACAATGGATGAAGCATCAGCATAGTAGCCTTTATTTTCTGAAAATTTTTTATTCAACGCATCATTTGAAAGCAATAAATTATCATCGATCAGCCTGCAAAAATTCTGCACTTCAGGAAAATCTTTTTTCATGGTTGGGCCAATTGCAGGATACGAAGTTGCTGACTTATATGCCAACACACCTTGTTGATAACTATCGAGCCTTACACGCACAATTTGTTTTGAATCCGGCTCAAACTTATCATAGCTTTTTTCATACGATACATAATGAAATATCAGCAGGCAGCAACTCATTCCAATAGTTAAACCGGCAATATTTAAAAGAGAATAACCTTTTCTTTTAAATATGTTTCTGAATGCAATTTTTAAATAATTTGTTATCATAACAGAAGATTGTAATTGATGATTTAGGATTGATGATTTGACATTTCATCGACAAGTATTTTATTCGCTTCTTAAACTCTTAACACTGTTTGCCAGTGCCGCCTTGCTGAATGAAAATTATCCAATACAACCAGCATTCACTGTTGGTAAATAATATTATCTGTTTGACTTTCCAAGCAATGTACCAAGCCTGTATTGCATTGAAAACTAATCATTTGGAGTAATTCTTTTTGTATGAACTGTTCGTAAACGGACACCCGGCTAAAGAAAGTGAACGATGGGGAACAGATTGGTGGTGGACTTTAAAATTTAAATAGTTTCAGCCAGTGTAAGTGTTTCGCTATTAATATGCAAGTCCATTTATTCTCCTGCTGGTCAGGAGACCAGGCAGCGGCGTTACAGGTTTTAAGATTTTCAAAATGCAAAAAGAGAACACTTACACTGGCGAAAAAATTAAAAATTTTAGATAGGAAAATAATATTTCCTTCGAGTCCCTAGGCGGCAGCCTGGGCCGAGACGCTCGCTTAAAATTTTACAACACATCCAATACCGTTTCCTGTAAATCCTACGTTTATATTATCTGAAAGGTGATACATTTTTCTTCCATGAGCATTATGAATAAAATACATAATGCCATCAAAAAGGAATAATGCGGAGCCCTGTAACATAAAGCTTTTACCATAACCCTTAACGCGTTCATACTTCTCCGGAATATGATTTGCTCTTTCGTTAAAATAAAAACCACCGACCACATAAGCCACATCCAAACCGGTATTAAAAAGATATATTTTTTCCAGGGACATTTGTTTATGTAACGTTTGCGAATAATTAAGCCCGGAGCTGCCTTTGGTAAGAAGGAAACCTAATGTGCCAATGGAGAAATTTACACCGCCCCAAATTAAATTCATGCGGTGAAAATATTGATTGCTTCCGCTTGCAGAGCCGGCTGCTATTCCACTATATACCAGATTAAAACCACCCCAGCTTGCCAATACAGCCATACTCTTTTTAGTAATATTTGTCCTCTCCTTATTAAATTCATTGAGGGGATTTACCTGGCAAAGACAATAATTGCTTAATAAAAAAAAACCGGCAAGAATTATTAGTTTGCTCATTACATAAATATCTCTTATGAAAATGTACGAAAAATATTTTCATCCCGTACTATCTCCCTGATATCGTAAATATTTTGCCTTTGCTGGTGTTCAGCCAATCGAGGTGTTTAGTTTTTAACATGCAAGTCCATTGCAAACGCTCGCACGAGTCGCTGTCAGTCTTGGTTTATTTTCCCGCTGGCCAGGAAACAGGCAGCGGCGTTACAGGTTTTAAGATTTACAAAATGGAAAAAGATAATACCTATACTTGCGAAAATTTTTAAACATACAGTTGCCTTTTTAATTTTTATTACGAAAGAGATTCTGATAAAAATTTTTGGCCATTGTTATGTATTTGAAATCAAATTAAGGTGCCTACAATAAAAGATTTCAATTTTTTTTCTGTTTCATTATAAAAAGAATTATTCAGTTCTTAAACTCTTTACCGGGTTGGCGATTGCTGCCTTGCCTGCACGAACACATATGATTAGCAACGCTGCTGTTATCATTATTATGCCGCTTGATAAAAATATCCACCAGCTTAACTCAGTGTGGTAGGCAAAATTTTGCAACCAGTTATGTGTTTGCCACCAGGCAATCGGTATAGCTATTACAAAAGCAATAGCAAGAGTTTTTACAAAATCAATTGACAGCAATGTAATAAGCTGGCTCACTGAAGCGCCTAATACTTTTCGTACACCAATTTCTTTCACGCGGCTGTTTGTCATAAAAATCACGAGGCCTAATAAACCAAGGCAACTGATTAGAATGGCCACGCCTGCAGACCATGTTAAGAGTGTTGATAGCTGCTGATCTTCTTTATAAAAACCTTCAACAGTCTTATCTAAAAAATTATAATCAAAATCAACATCAGGATAAATATTTTTCCATGATGCTTCCATTTTTTTTATCGCACTATTCCATGTTGAAGGGTTCGGCTGCAAAGCCACGTGCATCACGTAGCCAAACTTTGGCGCAGCATAATATATTAAAGGATGAATGGCCGTTCTTACGGAAGCAAGATTAAAATCTTTCATAACACCCACCACAGGCATTGGCGAATTTCCAAAGTTTACAAAATGACTGACAGCATCGGCCGGGTTTGTAAAACCCAATTGCTTTGCCAGCGTTTCATTTATCAACAATTCATTTGCTGTATCAGAAGCCATAATGTTTCTGCCGGCAATAAGCCTGATATTGTATACTTGGAGAAAAGCAGTATCACCATTACGGCTATCAACATCCATCTTTACATCTTTCCCTTTTTCTTTAAAAGAAATACTTGTGCTCATTGAACCGCTAAATGCCGGCGACTGGTTGCCCAGGCTTACATTTTGTATTTCAGGAATTTTCTTTAAATCCTCTCTTAACACTAATTTTTTATTATTCGGATTTTGAAAATCAAAAGGCACATAAAAATTGATGATGGCATCTTTGCGGAAGCCCATATCTTTTTGGATGGAATAATGCACCTGCCTGTCAACCACCAACATGCCAATAATAAATACTTGTGCAACCACAAATTGAAATACAATTAATGTTTTGCGCAGCAAGGCACTACGCGATGTGCCGGAGCTATTTACCACGCTGTTCTTTAAGACTAATACAGGATTGAATTTAGTAAGAATAAATGCAGGATATAAACCTGCTACAATACTTACAACAACTATTAGTGCAACTAAAAATGCCCAAAGCAATGGCTGGTTGAAAAAATAATTGAATTGCAAACCATCAGGTATAAAACCTGTAAAAGCCTTTAGCAACAATGGCGTAATAGCAACAGATATAATTGCGGTAAATAAAGTGAGTAAAAAAGTTTCTGATAAAAACTGCCATACCAACTGGCTTTTTTTACTGCCTAATGTTTTGCGTATGCCTATTTCTTTTGCCCGCTTTGCCGCATGTGCTGTAGAAAGATTAATGAAGTTGATAGCACCAAGCAATAAAAGAAATACGGCCAATAATATTAAATTGGTTATAGTTGATTTGTTTACACTTCCTCCATAATCAAGGTTTGTGTGCACATCACTTAAAGATTGAATATGATGTAATGTTTTTGCATCTTCGGGGTCTTTATCATGTTGTTTAAAAATAGCAGCAAGTTGTTGGTTGATGTGTGAAGTTTGCGTACCAGGTAATAATTTCACCAATAATTGCGTGTTAGAATTAACGCTGTTCCATTGATCCCAGTTATAAATAGGTTTAAGGTTACTGGTAGCAATAGTTGATAAGGAGATAAATGATTTGTATTCAAAATCGCTGGTTACTTTTAAATCTTTTACAATGCCTGTTATGGTGGTGCGAACTGAATCACTAAATACCACTGTTCTGCCAATTATTTTTTCATTTGAAATGTTCGGAAAATATTCTTTAGCACGGCTCTCGCTTAAGACAAGAGTATAAGGATTTTGCAAAGATGATGTGGCCTTACCCGCTAGCCATTCATGCGGAAATACGTTGAAGTAATTGCCGTTTGTAAAAACAATTTTATCCTGCTTTTTAAAAATCTGCTCCGCTTTATTATTGCCTTGCGGAATTAACACTTTTGTATTCCAGTCATTATATTCAAAAAGCGGAACAGTAGATTCAATGCCGGTAACAAGTTGCTGAACGGCTTCATGCAAAGGCGCAGGCACGCCCTGGGTTTTCCCTTGTCCGTCAGTTACAACGCGATAAATTCTTTCTTTATTTGGTTCATATTTATCAAAGCTGAAATCATATTCAACCATCATGAAAATAATAAGCGCTGCACTTATACCAATAGATAACCCCAACACATTAATAAATGTAGTGAGTTTATTTTTTTTAAAGTTTCTGAATGCAATTTTTAAATAATTTGTTATCATAAAATTTTGATTTCTGATGTATAATTTAATAATGCCTGATATTCTTATTCACCATTCAATATTCACTATTCACCTAATTTACTCACTTCTCAAACTCTTCACTGGGTTTGCAATTGCTGCTTTTATTGCCTGGAAACTAACCGTTAATAATGCAATAGCAATTGACAGGATACCTCCGGCAAAAAATATCCACCAACTCATGTCAATGCGGAAAACATAATCCTGCAACCATTGGTGCATGAAGTACCATGCAATGGGTGTGGCAATAACAAAAGCAATAGCGATAAGCACTATAAATTCTTTTGAGAAGAGATATACAATGTTTGCCGCAGTCGCGCCAAGCACTTTGCGAATGCCAACTTCTTTTATTCGCTGTACTGCCATGAAGGAGGCTAACCCATACAACCCAAGGCAGCTAAGGAATATCGCGATTGCAGCAAAAATTTTATACAAAGCTGCTAACTGATTTTCCTGTTTGTAAAAACTTGCTACTTTATCATCAAGAAATCTGTATTCATAGACAAAATCGGGAAATGTTTGCTCCCATATTGTTTTAACAGATTGCAGTGTAGAAGCAATGTTTGTGGTGGCAAGTTTAATTCCTGCCTGGTTATACATAGTGTTATTTGTGGTAATAAGCAATGGTGCAAGATCATTGCGAAAAGATCTGTCATTAAAATCTTTCAATACACCCACAACAGGGCATTTTATTTGATCGCCCCATATGCTTATTTCTTTGTTCAATATATCTTCCGGCTTTTTAAATCCTAAACTTTTTACAAGCGATTCATTTACCAAAAATTCCCGGGTGAATTTGGAAGGTTGCAAATTTCTTCCGATTACCAGTTGTAATTTATAAGCCGGCACATACCCGGTGTCGGCGAATTTGAGAATAGCTTTAAAATCTGCTTCTTTTATTGCATGGTTAAATTTCAATGTGGTAAACATATCGTTAGCATCTTCAACCGGAGTGTTGGAACTGAAGCTTACTGCCTTCACGCCGTTTACTGACAATAATTTGTTCTTTAAATAATCAAGCCTGCTGAGGCGAAGACTATCGACACGAAAAGGAACATTAACAATTGCATCTTTATCGAAGCCTAACGGTTGATTCATAAAATAATTCATTTGCTTTACAATAATGAATGTGCCGATGATGAGTCCCTGTGCTATGATGAATTGAAACACTACCAATCCTCTTCTTAATGAAATACCCTTTGCAGCGTTTGCTGTGAGTTTACTCTTTAAAGCATTAACAGGATTGAAACGTGATAAAACAATAGAAGGATAAAACCCCGCAAGTGCAGTTACAACAATTGTTACCGTTAAAAGGAAGAAAATGATTGCAGGATTACTGAGTACATTGAATGAAAGTGAAAGTTCTAACAATTGATTTACAGAAGGCAATGCAAGAATTGTAATAACTGCTGCAAGAATTACAGCAATTGCAACTATCAAAAATGTTTCAATGATGAATTGGATTTGCAATTGAGATTTATTACTCCCCAAAACTTTTCTTACGCCAACCTCCTTTGCACGATTAACAGCTTGTGCAGTGGAGAGGTTGATAAAGTTTACACAAGCAATTAACAGGATGAATGCTGCAATCAGCCACAATACATTGAGCAGTTGATGACTGATTGTTTTGTTGCTGTAATTACCTGCTTGTGCATCATAATGCACGGCGCTTAATGGTTGTATAATATGACTATCCTTATCGTCGGGAGATTCTACCTTTTGTGAATACGCTCTTAATTGTTGATTAAAATTGTCAGCAGAAATATTTGGCGGCAACAAAATATAGCAACCAAAATCGGCTACTGCTTCAGCCCAATCGGTGGATTTTGCCAAATAATCTCCCGTAAAACCTGTTCCAAAAGACACGACAACTTTTAGCTGAAAGTCTGTATTTGCCGGTATGTTCGCGAGAATACCTGAAACTTTCAATATATCAGTGCCGTGTTCAAAAATATAACCGCCTGTTTGCAGTTTAATGGTTTTGCCTATTGCGGTTTTCCAGTCGCCAAAATATTTTTCTGCCATCTCTTTTGTAACCAATACATTGTTGGGATCTTTTAATGATTCATACGAACCTGCGAGCAGCGGGAAATCAAACATTTTAAAGAATGAAGGTGCTGTATAAAATACACCTCTCTGTTCGTTAAATGCTTTTACCGTAGTTCCATTATCACCAGGTATCAGCAACACATCATTTTGGCTTGCAAAAATCGGGGCTACTTGTTCTAATTGGGGGACAGCCGTTTTCAGCCCTTTGGGCATTGGAAAAGGCACATCTTTACCATAAGAAATAGTTGCAGCATCTGCATGGTGATATTCAGTTAACACACGATAGATGCGATCTTTCTTTGAGTGAAAATTATCGAAGCTTGTTTGAAATTGTATGATGATAAAAATCATCAAACAAACGGCAATACCAACAGCCAAACCGGCGATATTGATAATAGTGTAATCCCTGTTACGGGTCAAACTCCTGAATGCAGTTTTAAAATAATTTTTAAACATGATAACTAATTTCTGATGTATGATTTATTTATTCACCACTCAATATTCACTATTCACCTAATTTACTCTGTTCTCAAACTCTTCACCGGGTTTGCTATCGCTGCTTTTATTGCCTGGAAGCAAATAGTACCAAAGGCAATAATGAAAGCAGCAACGCCCGCAAATACAAACATCCACCAGCTAAGGCTGGTACGATAAGCAAAGTCGCCAAGCCATTTATGCATAAAGATCCATGCAACAGGAGCCGCAATTATAAATGCAATAAGCACCAGCTTTAAAAAATCAAATGATAAAAGATTGATGATGTTGGAAACACTTGCACCTAAAACCTTGCGTACACCAATTTCCCTGGTACGTTGTATGGTGCTGTAAGAGGCAAGGCCAAGAAGCCCAAGGCATGAAATAAAAATGGCAAGTATTGCAAAGTTGAAGAACAAACTTCCAAAGCGGTCTTCCGCACGATATTGCTTATCATAGCTTTCATCAAGGAAGGTATAATCAAACGGGCGGTTAGGTATTATCTCGTTCCATTTTGATTCTATACTTTTTATAGTTGCAGGCAAATTGTTGGCAGCCACTTTAATTGATAAGAGTTGGTACCCACCCGGTTCTATGCGCATAGATAAAGGCTTTATCGGTTCCTGCAACGCCTGGTAATGGAAGTCTTTTACGACACCAATAATTTTTCCTTTTCTTCCCCATTGATCAAAATTCTTACCTACAGCTTCTGCCGGTATGCTATATCCCAAAAGCTTCGCAGCCGTTTCATTAATCACCATTGCCTGCGTAGTATCTGTTCCAAACTCTTTGGAGAATTCACGGCCGGCGATCATTTTCATTTTATACTGATCTATATAATTGTAATCCACAAAATAAATATCAAGGCTGCTTGTTTGCATATCACCTGCTTTATTCTGCACTTTTGAATAAGCAGTGTTAATACCGCCACCAGGGATAGACGAAGAAAACGAAGTAGATAATACACCAGGTACAGATGTAAGTGATTGTTTAAAAGCATCTTTATTTTTATCCTGGTTAGCATCAATTACAATCGTGTGGTCTTTATTAAAGCCAAGATCCTGGCTGCGCATATATTTTAACTGGGTATAAACAACTATGGTACCTATGATTAAAATAATAGAGATCGTAAATTGAACAATAACAAGTGCCTTTCTTAACAATATTCCTTTGGTTCCTGTAGAGAAACGGCCCTTCAATACTGTAAGTGGTTTGAAAGAAGACAATATCAAAGCGGGATACAAACCTGCGATAAAGCCTATAGCAATAGCCAATAACAATAAGCTTACAATATATAAAGGATGATTAAAAAATGGTGTGCTCACCTGCTTACCAGCCAGGTTATTGAAGAGCGGTAACAGCAAAGCCGATAACAATATGGTAATAGCAAAGGCGAGTAGGCTGATCAATATACTTTCGCCCAAAAATTGCCTGGCAAGTTGAAACTTTTCTGCACCTACTACTTTGCGAATGCCTACTTCCTTTGCACGTTCTGCGCTGCGCGCTGTAGTTAGGTTAATAAAATTGATACAAGCTATTAGCAATATAAATATGGCTATAATAGAGAAGATATATACGTTGTATATTTTGCCGGTCTTGCTATCGTCTCTTGTTGAATATAAATAGATGCTGCGTAAAGGCTCAAGAGAAAAGGTAACACTCATTTGCTGATCCTTTAATTCTTTGCCGGTATGAAAGTTTACAAATGCAGGAAGCTTTGCTGTAAATGCTTTCGGATCAGTACCGGGCTTTAAAAGTAAATAAGAACTGAGCTCAAAGCCGGTCCATACACTATCTCGGGATTGTCCATAAATAACCTTTTGAGAAGACATAGATACAATCATATCTGCTTTGATCTCCGAGTTCTCAGGAATGTCTTTCATAACGCCTGTTATGGTTGCATTTAAAGCGCCGCCAGTAAGCAATACATTTTTGCCAACAGGATTTTCATTCCCAAAATATTTTTTAGCCGTGCTTTCAGAAAGCACAATGCTCATTGGTTCCTTAAGGGCTGTGTTTTTATCACCATATATAAGTGGGAAATCAAATATTTTGAACAGCGTTGAATCTGCCATAATAGCATTGTCTTCCTGGAATTTTTCATTACCTTTTCTTACTAAAAAACTTTGGCCACTTATACGCACCGCAGCTTCCACTTCAGGAAAATCTCTTTGCATATTAATGGCAGCAGCGCCCGGAGTAGAAGACCATAGTAACACATCTGATGGCGTTTTAATATCCGAGATAATACGGTATATCCTGTCAGCTTTGGTATTAAAGGCATCATAACTTTTTTCAAAATGAACATAAAGATAAATAAGGAAGCAGGCCGTCATGCCTATGCCCAGCCCCATAATATTTATAAAAGAAAAAACTTTATGCTTCCATAGTTTACGAAAAGCAATTTTGAAATAGTTTTTTAGCATAAGAAAATTTTTAATTTGTATATATTAAGTTATAAGTAAAAAGGGAAAATTTAAAAGTTAAAAATATAGCGCACGATTTTAATTTTTCATTTTTATTCACTTCTCAAACTCTTTACAGGATTTGCTATTGCTGCTTTTATTGTTTGAAAGCTTACGGTGACTAAAGCGATAAACATAGCTGAAACGCCTGCAATTAAAAAGATCAACCAGCTTATTGTAATTCTATATTGGTAACCCTGCAGCCAGCTATGCATCATCCACCAGGCAACCGGGAATGCGACAATGCATGAAATGCAAACAAGTTTTATAAAATCTTTTGATAGCAATGTTGCAATGCCTGGCACACTTCCGCCTAATACTTTGCGCACACCAATTTCTTTTGTTCTGCGCTCTGCCATATAAGCTGCCAGGCCAAACAAACCCAAACATGAAATGATGATTGCAAGAGAAGCAAATACTCTTGATAACTTGCTTATCAATGTTTCACTCAGAAATTGAGCATTAAACTGGTCATCTACAAACTTGTATTCAAACGGATAAGCAGGATTATCTTTTTTCATCACTGAACCTATTTTCGCCAAAGTACCTTCAGCATTACTGTTTGCCTTCGTCCTCAGATAGATAAGTTTTGCCTGCTGCGGTATATCATAAAAAATTACCGGAGCTGACTCGCCATACATATCTCCATATATATAATCTCTTACAACGCCTGTTACGATCAGCTTGAGAGTTCCCATATTGCCCGGGCGCTCCATTTTTTTGCCTATAGCGCTTCCTTTACCCAACAATTTTTCCATGGACTGAGTGATGATAACATTAAAAGGCTGCAAAGAATCTTTGGGCATGTGTTTGTCATTAAGGATAACTACATCCGAAGGCACGAAATCCCTGCCTTCGATAATATGCATGCCCGTTGTTGACATAAATTCACCACTAATTAATCTTTGTGAAATAACAATATTGCTGTTTGGATTTTTACCCTGCCAGTTAATGCTGGTTGTATTATTTCCGCCTGATATTGTCTCATGGTCAGCCAATGCTGCGTTCTCTACAGCGCCAGTGTTTAAAAGGTCCTGTTTAATTGCAGTAAAATTTTTTACCACATCTGCCTGTGCATCTATTTGTACCAGGTTATTTTTATTATATCCCAAATCCCTGCTTTTTACATGTTGTATTTGCTGGTAGATAATTACGGTACTTATAATAAGCACGATGGAAACAGCAAACTGTGTTACTATTAACCCTTTTCTTATAAATGCAGCGCTTCCCGTTTTTAATTTTATTCCTTTTAAAACAAATACCGGGTTAAATGATGAGAGGTATAGTGACGGATAACTTCCTGCAACAAGCCCGCAGGTTAATGCAAGCACTAATAAAGCCGTAAAATGAATTGGATTACCTAAGCCTAATGACAGATCTTTTTGTACCAATAAATTAAATGAAGGCAATACCAAAACCATAACCAAAACAGCAACAACAGTTGCGAGCAGAGACATAAATACCGCCTCTCCTATAAACTGAAAGACAAGCCTGTTCTTGCCTGCACCCAATACCTTTCTAACACCAATTTCTTTTGAACGCTTTTCGCTGCCTGCCGTTGCAAGGTTCATAAAGTTGATGCATGCAATTAATAAAATAACCCATGCAATGATGGCAAACAAATGCACATATTGAATTCTTCCGCTGCCGGTTTCTTTGCCGTTGTCAAAATCATTACGCAAATGCCAATCGTTCATACTGAATAAAAACTCATGCACAGTTGATACAGTCGATTCATTTTTTTGTGTGGTGAAATCGTATAAAGGGTTTAATAGCCGCCTATTTATTGCAACTGCATCTACCGCCGGTTTTAATTCGACATAAGTAGTAAGGCCGTAATTATTCCATTGATGTGCCCATTCTTTATTTTCATCGTACCAAACCTCGAAAGGTGCCAGCCACTCAAATTGTAAAGAGGTATTTTCAGGTAAATCCTTTAAAATTCCAGCTATTACATAATCCTGCTTATTATCCATCCGTACTGTTTTGCCCAAAATATTCTTTTCATCACCAAAAAATTTCTTAGCTGTTTTTTCTGTTATTACTATTGAATGTAATTGTTTAAAAACTGCACTGGCATTGCCTTCCACAAAAGGCAACGTGAACATGCTGAACAAAGAAGGCTCGGCATAATTACCGGACGCATACACTGATTTATTACCTAGGTTAAACAACATAGAAGTGCTTCCTTCAGTTACCCGGCAGGTATTTGCTACGCCTGGTATAGTTGACTGCATGGAAGCGGCAAGCGGGCCGGGTGTTGAAGAATGCGTGAACATGCCTTCATCAACTTTATCATTCGTCTTAACGATAAATAACCTGTCTTTTTTCAGATTATTACTATCAAAATTCAGCTCATCTTCTACCCATAAAAAGATCAATCCGGCGCAGGCAATGCCAATGGCCAAACCGAATATATTTAAGAAGCTATAACCTTTATTTTTCAAAAGGTTGCGGATTGTTGTTTTGAAAAAATTTTTAAACATAACTTCTAATTTTTGACCTGCGTCCCGGCAGGCAAGTGGATGATTTTTGATGCATGATTTTACGCTTCACCACTCGCTATTCACTTCTTAAACTCTTCACAGGGTTTGCCATTGCTGCCCGAATCGTATGAATGCTTAATGTTATCAAAGCAAGCAATAGCATTGTTAATCCGCTTAATGCAAATAGCCACCAGCTCATTGCTGATTTATAGGCAAAATTTTCCAGCCATTTATAGCTCGCCCACCACGCAAGCGGTGCAGCAATTGCGAATGCTATCAACACCAGCTTTATAAAGTCTTTTGATAAAATAGAAATGATATTGCTAACACTGGCGCCTAATATTTTTCTCATGCCAATTTCTTTTGTCCGTGTGTTGATGGTGTACATTACCAATCCTAATAAACCCAGGCAACTGATAAGAATGGATAATGCCGTAGCCCAGCTTAGCAGGCTTGCCACTTGTTGCTCCGAAGTATAAAATCCGGCAACCATGTCATCAACAAATTGGAAATTGAAATCTTCATCCGGGTACGTTTGATGAAACGCTTTTTGCATTTTACTAATGACATTTTTCCAGTTATTACTGCCTGCCACGTTAGGCTGTAACCGCACATGAAATCTTTCGCCCGGGCTTCCGGCAAAAACCATCGGGCTTATGGGTGCGTGGGTGGATTGGTCATGAAAATCCTGCAGCACACCAACAATGGGCATGCTTTTATTATTGAAGCTTAAATACTTTCCGATTGCATCTCCAGGCTTGTTAAAGCCAAGAATTTTTGCATAATTATTGTTTATTAAAAACTCTTTCATGGTATCACTCGCTACTACATTTCTGCCGGCGAGTAATTTTAATTGATACACTTTTAAATAATTGGTATCGCCCCATCTTATCTGGATTTGCGCTTTTATATCCGGCTTTGCAGCATACGAGACATTAGTGAAAGAAACGCCTTTATCAGCAGGGGAAAGATAGCCAGCGCTTGCTATTTCAACTCCCGGAATTGAATTGATAACACTTAATAGCTGTTTGCTGTGTGCAGCAACTGTATCACGTGGTAATTCAAAAGTAATGATGCCATCTTTATTAAAACCAAGGTCTGTATTCAGTGAATAATTAATTTGCTTGCTCACCATTAAAGTGGCAATCACGAAGAATTGCGCTATTACAAATTGGGATATGGTGAGTGATTTTCTAACCCATGTATTTCTTGTATCGCCGCTGCTTATAAACGATTGCGTTTTTAAAACCTTTATAGGCTTGTATCCCGATAAAATAAATGCCGGGTATATTCCCGAAAGCACGCTTACTACTACAGCAAGCATTAATAAAAATAAAAAGATATAAGGCTGCTGTAGTGGCTGAAAAGATAAACCGGGCGGAATAAAATCTGCAAATAATTTCAGCAGTAAGGGCGTTAAACAAAATGCCACGATTGAAGCAGTTAGTGTAAGCAAAAATGTTTCGCCTAAAAACTGGAATATTAGTTCCTTTCTTGAGCTGCCCAATGTTTTCCGGATGCCAATTTCTTTTGCCCGCCGCGTAGCATTTGCCGTAGTAAGATTGACAAAATTGATGCAACCCAGCAATAACAAAAACACAGCTACCGCAAGCAAGCCGTATAGCGTGGATTCGTCGACTGTTCTTAAACCCGGCGATGCGTACAAGTGGTTAAAGTGCACATCTTTCAACGGTTGCAATCGAAAAAAGATGGTGTTTGAAGATTGATTTTCTGCATCTTTACTATACTTGTTTAAAAGTGTTTTTAGCTGGGCTTCAGTTGCCGTAACACTAATACCTTTATCAAGCTTTACATATAACTGCGAATAAGACATCCAGTCGTTCCAAACATTCATCATAAAATCATTTTGCAGATGTGTTTGAGAAATGGTTGCGTAGGATATAAATTCATTTCCATGAAAAGAAGTGGTTCCATTTAAATCTTTTACTACGCCTGAAACAGTTGCAGTGATGTCATCATTATAATTGATCTGCCTGCCAATAATTTCATTAGCAGCAAGGGAAGGAAAATATTGCTTTGCTTTACTTTGTGTAAGCACTACTGTGAAAGGATCTTTTAAGACAGGCTGCGCCGAACCTGCGATCCACTGATAAGGCAGCAAAGAAAAATACTGCACATTGGTGAAGACAATATCAGTTTGTTTTTTAAAGATGACAGGCTGCGGCAAACCTTTTCTTGTAACAGTTACTTTAGCATCTCCCTGGAACTGTATTACAGGTACTGTTGTTTTTACTCCGCTTACTTCCCGCTCAATAGCATTGCTTAAAGGCGCTGGCACAGCCGCACTATGCCCTTCAACGCCACCGAAGTTGGCATCAAGCACGACACGATAAATGCTGCTGTTATCTTTTTCAAATGCATCATAGCTAAACTCATAATGCGCAATCAAAAAAATTACCAATGCCGCACTTATACCGATTGATAAGCCAAGTACATTGATAACCGAGAAAACTTTATTGCGCCAAAAATTTCTTAGAGCAGTAGTTATATAATTTTTAAACATCAGATAAATTTTTAAGTTTGAAATTTTTAGTAATATTTAAAATTTCTCTTATTCCGTTCTCAAACTCTTTACAGGGTTTGCTATTGCCGTTTTTATTGCGCGGTGCGCAACCGTTATCCATGCAATAATAACAGAACTGATAATTGCCAGTACAAAAACAGAAGCGCCGAATGGAATTCTGTACGTATAATTCTGCAGCCATTTATTCATGATGAAATATGCAACAGGCGCTGCAATTGCAAAGGCAACAATAATAAGCAGCGTAAATTCTTTTGAAAGTAAATACACAATATTGCGGGCAGATGCGCCAAGCACTTTGCGGATGCCCATTTCTTTTGTGCGCTGCACTGCCATAAAAGAAACCAATCCATACAAACCAAGACAACTAATAAAGATGGCTATACCTGCAAAAATTTTATACAACTGTGAAAGCTGATCTTCCTGTTTATAAAAAGCCTCAATTTTTTCATCAAGAAATTTATAATCGTACACATTATCAGGATAGGTGCTTGTCCATATTTTTTTGATATATGGCAATTCCATTTTTTCAGAGCCGGGTTTTATTTTTATGTTGATGGTGCGATATACCTGTTTCCACGTACTTAGTAAAACCGGTGATATGGGATCACGTAACGAAGAAGAATTAAAATCTTTTATAACGCCAACAATATTTGCCACTTTACTGCCATCCCAAAAGTTTATTTGTTTGCCAATTGCTTTCTGCGCATCAGTAATACCTAATTTTCTTATCAATGCTTCATTTACTACAAATTCACGAACGGTATCGCTGTTGCTGTATGCATGACCTGCAACAAACTGCAGGTCATAGGTTTTAAAATAATCAGGGTCAGCCCATTTAAGATTTGCATTAAAGTTTGTGGTTTTTGTTGCATGATCAAATTTAAAATCACTTGACCAGTTGCTATTATCTGAGGGGCTTCCAAAGCTGAAACTTACATTTTTTATATCCCGATTATTCAGCAATTGATTACGGAGGTAATCTGTCTTTGTAAGATTAATACTATCGTTAAATATGGGCACATTAATAATAGCATCCTTAGTGAAACCAAGCGATGCATTTTTAAAATAATTCATCTGGCTTACCACGATGATCATTCCAATAATGAGAATTTGCGCAATAGCAAATTGCATCACAACCAATCCGCGACGCAAAGAAATGCCGCCAACCATTCTAGCAGTTACTTTACTTTTTAATGCGGTTATAGGATTAAAGCCTGATAAAATAACAGCAGGATAAATGCCCGCAAGCAAAGTGACCAGCACCGCAACAGATAATAAAAATATAATGACAGATGGGTCATTAATAAACTGTATACTTATCTGTGTTTCGAGCAGGGTATTTAAAAAGGGCAATGTGGCGGCGGCTATAATAACAGCCAATATAATTGCGGTGATTACTATTAACGCTGTTTCTCCTAAAAACTGCCATGCAAGTTGTTTGCGGTTGCTGCCTAACACTTTCCGCACACCCACTTCTTTTGAGCGGTTTACTGCCTGCGCCGTTGCAAGATTTATAAAATTTACACAGGCAATCACTATAAGAAAAATTCCTATCAGCGATAACGCATTAATAAGCGCATGACTGAATGTATGATGGTTATAATTTCCAAAGCGCTCATCATAATGTATTTCAGATAATGGCTGTGCGATGTAACTATCGCCTGCAGATTCTGCAGGCTTATGCTTTTTTGCAAACGCTTTTAATTGTATATTAAATTTTTCAACAGATAACTCAGAAGGCAACATAACAAAAGTGTAAGCGTCGCTGAATGTGCTCACCCAATCATCAAGATTGCTTTTTCTTGAAGTATTTCCCAATGCTGAATAAGGTACCACAACAGCTAAAGGAAAATCTGTATTCTGTGGAGGGTTTTTTAAAATGCCTGTTATAGTGAATAGGTTTTTGTTTTTGTATTTTATTGTTTTGCCAATCGCCTCCTGGTAATTATCAGGACCAAGTCCAAAATATTTTTCTGCTGTTGCCAGTGTAATCACAGCACTGTTGGGATTGTTCAACGATGTTTTAGGACTGCCTGCAAGCCATCCAAAATTGAATATGCTGAAGAACTGCGGCTCTGCATAATAGAAATTATCTTCCTGTAATTTTTTTTGCTCCCCCGTTTTATTTTCAACCGTTATTTGTCCGCCTTCTTTATCAATAGCAGCCACTTCTTTTATCTGTGGAAAATCAATACGCAATCCGTTAGCAACAGGGAAGCCAACGCCATCAGTATAACTTATACCATCAGCATTATGAAATTCGCTGCCCACCCTATAAATACTATTTTTCTTTGGATGAAAATTATCAAAGCTGCTTTCAAACTGCACTATTAAAAAAATTAGAAAGCAAGCACCAATGCCAACAGCCAGTCCTAATGTATTTATAAGCGCATAACTTTTATTGCGCTTTAGATTTCTGAATGCGGTTTTGATATAATTTTTGAACATAAAAGAATATTTATGATGTATGAATTTATTAATGTCGATTTACCTATTAATCATGTTAATCCATTAATCCACCCAAATCCAGGTTCAGTCTATTCCGTTTTCAAACTCTTCACTGGGTTTGCTATAGCGGCTTTTATTGCCTGGAAACTTATGGTTAAAACTGAAATAAGAATGGCAATCATTCCAGCTATAGCAAACACCCACCAATGTATATTTATCCTGTAAGCAAAATCCTGAAGCCATTTGTGCATCGCCAACCATGTTACCGGAATAGAAATAAAAAATGCAATTCCTACAAGCAATAAAAAATCTTTTGAAACCAGCAGCAGTACATTTTGAACGGATGCCCCCAATACTTTACGGATACTGATTTCTTTTTTCCGCTGTTCAATTATGAACGCTGAAAGCCCAAACAAACCAAGGCTTGCGATGATAATAGCAATAATAGCAAAAGCTGAAAATATTTGTTGTGTGCGTATTTCACTTGCATATAATTTTGCAAAATTGTCATCCAGGAATGTATAATCCAAAGGGCCAGTGGGATTAAAAGAATTCCATTGTTTTTTTAAATCAGCCAAAAATCCTTTTACATTACTTGTGTTTATTTTTATTACCAGGCTTCCGTAATTATTTCCAAGCATCATCATCAGCGGAGCAATTTTTTCTTTTGCAGAGGCATAATTAAAATCTTTAACCACACCTACAACTTTATATTCGTGCTGGCCAGAAACTACTACAGAGCGCACTATAGACTTATTAATTGGATTTGTACGACTCCATCCCAATTCTTGAACCATTGCTTCGTTAATGACTATTCCTGAAGAATCCGTTGGAAAATCTTTTGAAAAGTTTCTCCCTTTAATAATAGGAATGCCCAATGTTTTTAAATAGTCATCATCCACGTGATAAATATTGGCGTGAATTTCTTTACCATTCTCATTTTGATTTTTTGGATAAACCTGGGTTCCATCCATAAAAGGAAGCCCTGGCACCGATCTCGAAATACTTGTAGCAACCACATTCTTATTCTGTGATAATTGCTGTTTAAAAGCATTTTGATTTTTGCCCAATAATTGTGCATCAGATAAAAACAAAACCTGTTCTTTATCATACCCCAGGTTTTTATTTTGCATAAAATTCAATTGCTGATAAACGATAATCGTTGCAATAATCAATGCTATAGAAACGAAAAACTGGAATATTACCAGTCCACTTCGCAGCAGTTTTTTTTGTGAACCTTGCGATGAAGAACCTTTCAAAACTTTTATGGTATTAAAAGAAGAAAGAAAGAATGCCGGATAAATGCCAGCTACAATTCCTGTAATAAATATTAATGAAACTATGGCCAGTAGTGATTTGTAGTTTAAGAAAAACCCAAAAGGAATTTCCCTGTTTGCTACCTCGTTGAAATATGGCAGTAATAAAAACAGCAAACAAAAAGCAATGAGCATGGATAAAAAAGTAAGTAAAACAAACTCTGATAAAAACTGGATGATCAATTGTTTTTTCAGTGAACCCATCACTTTTCGGATGCCAACTTCCCTTGCTCTTTTAACTGCGCGTGCCGTAGAAAGATTGGTGAAATTTACACAAGCCAATAATAAAATGAACAATGCAAGCGCTGAAAAAATATACACGTATTGAATATCTCCATTAGGTTCCAATTCGTATTTTGTATGGGAATACAAATGAATATCGGTAAGTGGCCGCAATGAAAATACAAATGTGTTAACTGATTTCTGCGCTTCGGCGAGGCTTACGCCCATGTCATGCTGGATTTCAGGAACTACATGTTCAGCGACTAACTGTGGAAATTTACTTTCCAGTTTTTTAGGATCAGCATTTTTATTTAATAGGAGATAGGTGTAAAATCCAACATTACTCCATGTTTGAAATGTTAAATGGAATGAAGAAAGGCTTAAAAAAGCATCAAAGTGAAAATGTGAATTTTCAGGAACTTCATCAATTAACCCGGTTACTTTAAACAGATTCCCTGCAGTGCCTACAGTTAAAGATTTGCCCAGCGCTTCTTCATTACCAAAATATTTCTTTGCAAAAGATTTAGATATTACTATACTGTTTGGTTGTACCAATGCGGTTTTGGTATCCCCTTCTACCAGGGGAATAGAAAACATTTGTAAAAAATTGGAGTCCACATAAGCAATCTGTTTTTCCTTAAATTGTTTATCGTTATATTTTATAAAATCGTTAGCTGTAGTTAATCTTGTGGTAGCCTTTACTTCGGGAAAAGCATTTTTTATCCCTTCGCCGACAGCTATATCTACCATAGGGTAAACAGCTACATCACCATTGCCGGTAGAAGACAGCATAACACGATAAATATCCTTTGCTTCAGCAGGGTATTTGTCATAGCTTAATTCGCTATACACGAATACAGATATGAGCATAAAGCAGGTAAGCCCAATGGCCAATCCAAAAATATTAATGAAAGAAAAGGCTTTATTCTTTCTTAAATTCCGCCACGCGATTTTGAAATAATTTTTTATCATGGTGAATAGTTTTTAGCCCGTAGTTCTTATTGTTTAAAAAATTTCGTGTCATCATAACTGTTATAGACCTATCCCCAACTCCTCTCCGAATGAGAGGACACGCTTCTGGAAAGCCTTTCTTATTTTTCAACTCAGTAATCAAACAAATAACCTGAATTTTCATTTTCACATTTTCACATTTGCATTTATTTGGAGACGCAATGCATTGCATCTCTACTCATTTCTTAAACTCTTTACAGGATTTGCTATCGCTGCTTTAATTGCCTGGAAACTTATCGTTAGCATCGCAATCATTAAGGCGATAAAACCTGCCAAAGGGAATAGCCACCAACTGATCTCCGTTTTGTAAGCAAAGTCCTGCAGCCAGCTATTCATCGCCCACCAGGCGATTGGTGACGCGATAACAAAGGCTATTCCAACCAACAATAAAAAATCTTTAGAAAGCAACGCAACAATACGTGAAACCGAAGCACCCACCACTTTGCGAATACCAATTTCCCTGGTACGCTGTTCTGCCATAAACATGGATAAGCCGAATAACCCCATAGAAGAAATGAAGATGGCAAGAAACGCAAAAATGTTTGCAAGCGTACCTACCAACATTTCAGCGTGGTATTGTTGCTTAAAATTATCATCGGCAAAGAGGTAATCAAATGGATATTTTGGATTAAACTTTTTCCACGCACTTTGCAAATCGGAAAGAACTTTTTTAGTACTGCCCGCCTGCGTTCTTACCACTGCAACTCCTTGCCCCATTTTTGGATCCAGGGTAAGAAATAAAGGAGTAATCGGATCATGCAATGAGCTTGAATGAAAATCTTTTATAAGCCCGATGATCTTTCCTTTTCGTTGTTGGTGTGTAAACATTTCACCCACGGGGTGTTGCATATTCATCGCCTTTGCCGCGGTTTCATTTATTAAATAATTAGAAGTATCTGTGCCATAATCGGGAGAAAAATCGCGGCCGTCTGCCAGTTGCATTTTCATTGTTGTAATAAAATTATAGCTCACATCAAGTTCCTTCATGGCAGTCTTATCGGTCGGTAATTTTCCTTTCCAACTTATATCGTCAGACCACCAGCCAACATTGGTGGGCAAAGAAGAACATTGAGAAATATTTTCAATACCTCCATTTTGTAAAATATCATATTTGAAAGCCTGGTAGTTTTTCGCGAGGTCACCAACAAGCGGAATGTAGATAACATTGCTCCTGTCAAGCCCTAAATTTTTTGTTTGCACATAGTTCATTTGTTTAAAAATAATGGCAGTACATACTATTAAAACAATGGAAAGTACAAATTGGAAAACAACAAGGCCTTTGCGAAAAACGGTGTGGCTGTATTTGAACTTAAGCGATCCTTTTAAAACAGTGATTGGGTTGAGAGATGATAAGACTAACGCCGGATAGCTACCCGCAATAAAGCCCGTGATAATTGTTAAGCATACAAGGGAAATGATCAACGATGGATTTGTGATGTTTAACGCCAAATGTTTTTCTGTAAGCGTATTTAATGACGGCAATAATAAGAAGACAAGGCCAATGGCAACAAGCACAGAAAGGAAAGTTGTCAACAAAGCTTCGGCTAAAAATTGCTGGAACAACAAGCCTTTCGGGGCGCCAATTACTTTTCTCACGCCAACTTCTTTCGCGCGCTTCACGCTTCTTGCAGTGGCAAGATTTACAAAATTGATGCAGGCAATAAGTAAAATAAAAATGGCGATTATTGAAAATAATTTCACATATTCAATCCTTCCGCCATCTGCTATTCCCTTGGTAAATGTGGAATAGAGATACATGTTTTTGTATAACTGCAACGAAATTGTTTTGTCATGTACCGTTTTATCCTGCTGGGCAAGAAAGTTTTTTATTTTTGCATTTACTTTATCACCGGACGCGCCAGGACGCAACATAATAAATGTCGGCGGCCCAAAATGATTCCAGCCTGCCACCATCCATTGATTGTCTTCCAGGCAATGCTGAATTGGCAAAACGAAATCAAATTTTATAGAAGAATTATCCGGCACATTTTCTACCACGCCACTTACTATATAATTGCGTTTATCATCTATGCGGATTGTTTTTCCCATGGGATCTTCGTTGGCAAAATAATTTTCCGCCAGCTTTTTAGTGATGACAATATTATCCGGCGACGATAATGCGGAGGAGGCATTACCTTTCAGCATAGTAAAGCTGAACATTTTAAAAAAATCTGCCCCGGCATAGCGGCCTTTTTCTTTTCCAATTTTATTACCAACTGTAAACAGCATATCATTATCCCAAACCACCATTGCCGCATCTGTAATTTCCGGAATTTGTTTTTTCAACGCATCAGCTAACAAGCCTGGTGTTGCATCCATCGTGTTGGTGATATCGCCGTTCTTAGCTTTATCATTAATCATAACCCTGTAAAGCCGGTCGCCGTTTACATGGAAATTATCAAAACTTTTTTCATCCTGAACCCATAAATAAATAAATAAAGTGCAGGCAACACCCAGGCCTAACCCAACAATATTTATCAGTGAAAATGTTTTATTTTTTACCAGGTTTCTCCAAGCGGTTTTAAAATAATTTTTAAGCATGATAAAATAATTAGGTTGATAAACAAACGGAAATGCAGAATTGTCCATTTAATTTTTCAACCATCATACCAATGATACATCCCGTTGATAAATAGCGCTTAAGAAAAGAAATTTAATTTAAATACTGTTCGGAAATGAACACTTGACCGTGTGGATCGTACATTAACGGCTAACAAACAAAAAGCCCGCATTGCTGCGGGCTTAATATTTTAGTTCCGGGGTTGGTTATTTACAACAGGATGATTGGATACTTTTTTACTGGATGTCTTTTTTGTATTTCAAACAGTTATTCGGAGGTATTGGATAAAAAAAAATAGAAGTTGACTGATATCGGATTTAATGATTTTCTATTGGATAGTTGGATAAGGCTCTTTTCTAAGGATTTGGATATTTTGATTAATGCTTATTGAACATCAATCAACTTCTGGAACAAAGATACGCCGGCTTATATGCCCACGCAAGAGCATTAATGCCTAATTATTAGCGTATTGAATTTACGGATATTATAGTAAAACTACGTGTGGTAGTCTGAAATAATACCAATGCCTGAATACTTATTTGAAGCACAAAAAAAAATGAAATTAATTGATTGACGTTGCCGATTCTTTCTTTAAGGGCAACCTTTTAATCTTGTTTTCAATAACAAGATGCGGATAAGATAATTGAAAAAAAGGCATTGAACCGGCCGACTATTGATGAGGTTTTAAATTGAATGATCTAATAGTTTAAATTAGTAACACGGTTTCTTTAAGTGCTATTTATTAGGCTTTAATTCTTCCAATATATTTTTACCGCTCGCTTTAATTATTACAGACCTGTCGTAATAAGTATTGTAACGGTCTATTTTTTTATCGGCATTAAAATGTGCAACGAAGTTCATCCTGAGTGCTATTGTTTTCCCTTTAAAAACCATTTTGTTGGAAAAATACGTAATGTCGTAAATGCCCATAGTTGCACCGCCTTTTATCGGCGACACTACATTAATTGGTGTATGGTTAAACTCGCTCATTGTCATAGATCCGATACCAGATTTTTCTTTCCATTTTTTCCACCAGGCCAGCACTGCATCCTTACCTTTTAGCGTGGTCCTTGTGTTTACATCACCATCGGGAAAAGCGTAAGTAACATTATCCGACAACATCTCTCCCCAGGCATCAAATTCAAATTTAGACAAGAGGTTAAGGGCCTGTTCATTCAATGTTGAATATTCAACCGGTGCTATAACGAAGTTTGGATTGGTTATCTCCAGTTTTGAAGAATCAGATTTAAGTGATGTTGTTTCGATAACGGGTTCATTAGCGGGAGCCGGATCACTATTACATCCTACATTAAATAAAACAATCACTATTAAAACAAATATGCTACTTCTAAAAACTACTTTCATTGTTTTATTTTATTTAGAATATTAATGAATTAAAAATTCTTTATAAATATTCAATGAGGTAAGGTGCTATAAACTTACTTTATTGACGTAACAACAAATCGCTGTTGTGGACGAAAAGGGTGCAAAACTGTCCGAAGTGGTGGGCTTATTTAGCGGGCTTATTTAAATTAATTAAAACGATAGGTATTTCGAGCACAATTGATGGTATCTTCAACTAAACTAAAAAAATTGTCTGCTGAAATAGATATTTAAAATTGCATTAATGGATATGCTCTATGTAATTAAATCCAATGCTTACGTTTGTACCGTTGTTATAATCGGTCGTTAGTTTGCCTCCCAACTGCTGGACCAGCAAATTAATTAATTCAGTTCCAAAGCCTGTTCCTCCGGTACCTGAATTCTTAGGTTTGCCAATGCCATTATCTGAAACATTAAAGACAAGATCGTGTGGCGAACCGTTTTTAAATAAACTTATTTTTATTTCTCCGGTTTCGTTTTTGGTGAAAGCATATTTAAGTGAATTGGTAAGCAATTCGTTTGCTATTAAACCTACCGGAACTGCGTGGTCAACGTCCAATTCCAGCGGCTGCATATCACAGGTAATGCGCACCCGCTTGGTAGCATCAAATGTATCAAGGATATTTTCACCGAGATCGTGAAAATATTCTCTCATTTCTACAGCAGCAAGGTTCCCTCTTTGATATAATTTCTGATGAATAATGCCCATGGATAAAACGCGATTTTGGCTGGCAGTCATGACTGCTTGCGCTTCGGGATTATCAATTTGCGAAGCCTGAAGTGCCAGCAAGCCTGAAACGATTTCGAGATTATTTTTTACACGATGATGAATTTCTTTTAGCAATAATTCATTTTCAGCATTGTGCTTATCAAGCAATATATTTTTATGTTCAAGATCCTCATTAAGTAATTCCAGCCTGGTATTTAATTTTCTTTTATGTTGATAAGTAATATAAAGCCCGATCAAAATAATGACCAGCAAAGCTGTAGCAGCAAGTGTTAACAATTGTCGCGTTTTTTGTTGTGCAAGAGTTTGTTGCTGGGTCTTAATTGTCGATTCTTTTTGTGCCACCTCAAATTCGGTTTGCAATTTCGCGACTCTTTGATCAGACTCCGCAGTAAAAACGCTGTCTTTTAAGTCATCATACTTTAGAAAGGCAGTATAAGCATCTTTATAGTTTCCTTTTCCCGCATAAGCTTTACCCAGTTCCTTATAAGCCTGGTTGAGGAAAAATTCATCTCCAAAATTCCCGGTAGCAGTTTCCAGGCACGTTTTTAAACTGGCAATAGCTGCGTCATAATGCTTTTGAAGATTTTGCAGTTTTGCAAGAGAAAGCCAGGAACGCATGAGCATAAAATTGTTATTCAGCAACGTCGAATACCTGATGGCTTGCCGGGCCTGGGTTTCAGCTTTGGCGTAATCGCCGGTGATGGTATAAAGATCTACAAGCGCAATATAAATATCCGCGAGATTATTGTAAAACTGATAATGCTGGCTTTGCGCCAAAGCAAGCTTAAAATATTGCTGCGCATTTGGATAGTCTTTAACACTTAAATAATTATTTCCAATCACATACAACGTGAAGCTGTAGTCCATATCTCTGATGCCGCGCTGCTTAAAAATTTCTTCCGATTTCAATCCATACTCTATCCCTTTTTCAAACTTAGATTGTTTCCAAAATAAATTACTGAGATCGCTATAAGCCATCGCACGTGTCTTTAAATCATGCAGGCTGTCACCTAATTTCAAGCCTTCGAGCGCATAATCTGCAGCCTCACTTAGTTTGCCCCTTCGCTCGTATACATAGCCTAGTTCCTTAAGCAGCAAAGGCCAGTCTTTCCTGGATAATTTTTCCTTGGCAGATTCAAGCAGCGCATAAGCGGAATCTAATTTTTCCTGCCGCAACAATATAGCTCCGAGTGTAATCTGCAGGCGGCCTTGCCATACTTTATTATGAACCGCTATTGAATAGTCGAAGACTTTATGGGCAAGCTTATTTGCTTTATCGAGATTGCGTGTGTGCCAGTAGTAGGCCATATCATTACCTATAGCAAGCTTCAGTGAATCAGGGGCGGCCGTTTCGTATGCTTTTTCTAACTGGCTTAAATAAGAAGAATCGAAATTGTCCGTGGCTACAAAAACAGTTTGATAAGGCGGCGTTTTAGAATAATCCAGGAACTGGCCTTTACCGCTAATTGCAAATAACAAAAAAACTAATGAAAAAATTATTGCGGGTATGTTGAGACAAAAGGTTTTCTTAAATTTCATTGTTCGCATAAGCCGTCAAATAAATATCCTGTCAAGATATTACAATTTCTTGTGTTTGTAGCTATTTATCGATGGTTGTAAACGAAATCTAATTTGCTCAAAAACATTTATTTAAGAAATCACTTCACTTTTAAAAATAAGTCTGCAAAAATTCCTTTACAAGCAAAGCGCCTTTTCGGAAGGTAGCAGAAAATGATATAAGAATTCCTGCAATTAATTATACCGCGCGTTTATTACAGCAGCCGGCATAAAATCGGGATTTTCAGAGCGGGAAATACGATTATTTTTAAATACATAATATTGCAACCAGGCTGCGGCAATTGTAAGGCTGCCGGCAGGAGAAGGCACGGGAAATTGAAGCACCTGCGATGCTATTGCTTCATGATTGTAGGGCACTTGCATACGCTGCACACTACTGCCTGATGGCATTCCGGTTTTCAATATACTGCCGGCAACAGCCACCACCAACTCTATCATCAGTGTTCCCGGAGGAGCAATTATGTGTTTAGCCGGAATAAAATCTTTTATGGCAACTGTCATAAGGCGATCATCAACCTTACTAACGGTAACGGGAACCCGAAAGCGTTCGCTGAAACCATCGCCACCACTAAACTGGAAGCCGCTAATGTGGGGCGCAGTATCACATGGCGCCAAAGCATCTATCTTGCTTAAACGCAACCATTTTGCAATGGCACCGGAAAATCGGCTTTGCATGCTTCTGTCAGATTCAATCGGTATAACTGCCTGCAATCCTTTTCGAAGGTACTTTGCCGCCCTTGACGCAATTCCAAAATTTTCACTTCGCATTTTAGTGGCATGCGTTTGTTTTATACCCTCTCTTTTTAAGCGGGCACACGTTTTACCCATGCGGTGGTAAAGCACCATATTTCCCACTGTGCCATTAATAATTACGTTAGTTACTCTTGCCATGCTCTTCGTTTGAATGATAATGATGTGTTCGGTATGGCAACAGCCTGTTTCATTCTTAGTTGCTTCCGTATCACTGCGTTACTACTGCGTTAAATAACGCACTGCTGATGCAGTGATATAGTATCATTAACGGATCTGCCGGCACTTTATTATACTTTATCACCGTTTACAGCATATGAGTTGAGCAGAATAAAACAGAACCCGTTGTAGAAAAAAAATAGTTTTATCCGAATAAGTTGCCACTAATTTTATTATCTTTTGTTGTCATTTTATCTGTAATTTCATTGC
>JBBRSV010000017.1:0-53703 GCA_038245055.1 Chitinophagales bacterium
AGTTCTTTTAATAATTTTTTTCCAAAATACTGACGGGCCTGCAATTTCAAGCCTTGGCATTACAAACGCCAACGCATTGCCAACCGCGAAAAGAAAAAAAGGAAAAACCAAATCAGTTGGCGTAACACCATTCCATGGCGAATGGTCCAGCGGTGCATAAATGTGTTCCCAGCTTCCCGGATTATTTACCATTATCATCAAACAAACAGTGGCGCCGCGGAATACATCAAGCGAATAAAATCTTTCCTTCATTGATTGGTTTAATAAGAAAACGAATTTACAGAAAATGTTTTCCTAAAAATGAGATTCAATAATTGGCAACCAGGATAAAATAAATTGATAAATTTTATCTTTACATTGATAAAACTATTAGATGAACATCCAGCACTTAAAATACATTCTCGCAGTTGATACACACCGCCACTTTGCAAAAGCCGCAGAAAAATGTTTTGTAACCCAGCCAACACTAAGTATGATGGTTCAGAAACTGGAAGAAGAACTGGGTGTAAAAATATTTGATAGAAGCAAGCAACCCGTTGTTCCAACAGAAGCTGGTGAAAAATTAATTGAGCAGGCGAAAATAATTTTACAGGAAGTTAACCGGATGAAGCTGATTGTAGATGACCTAAAAGGTGAAATTAAAGGAGCGCTGAGATTGGGAATTATCCCAACGGTTGCGCCGTATCTTTTACCGCTTTTTCTCAACGCATTTTTGAAAAAATATCCGCAGCTTAAATTAAAAATTACAGAATTAACGACGCAGCAAATAATTGATAAACTTAAAAACCACCAGCTTGATGCGGGCATTTTAGCAACACCTTTAAACAATGATTCATTAAACGAGCAAAGTTTATATTATGAACAGTTTGTGGTGTATGCTTCGCCGAATGAAAAAATGATGAAGAAGAAATTTTTGTTGCCCGGTGATATTGACACCAACCATTTGTGGCTTCTTGAAGAAGGACATTGTTTAAGATCGCAGGTATTAAATCTCTGTGAGCTTAGGAAAAAAGAATTGGAAACCAGCAATCTTGAATATGAGGCTGGAAGTATTGAAACACTTAAAAAAATTGTTGACTTCAATAATGGCATAACCATATTGCCGGAGCTTGCCTTAAAGGAATTATCGGCTGATGACATGAAAAACGTAAGACATTTTAAGCCGCCGGTTCCAGTGCGTGAAATAAGCATTGTTACTTACCGGCATTTTGTAAAACAAAGAATTATAGATGTATTAAAGGAAGAGATTTGTAAATCAGTGCCGCGAGAAATGCTCTCTGCAAAAAGAAAGTTGGTAACCGCTGTAGAATAGTTCTTCAAAAAAATCGAAGATTTCACAACAAAATAAAATGAATTTGGAAAGGCATAAAGTTTTAGGTTTCTGATTCAATTTTTTTGCTTCCTGGTAATTCTTTTTCAATATTTTTTTATTTTCAAATAGACACAGAAAATCTAATTCTGGATAAATTTTTGTATCACCTCGTGAAGGATACGAATTCTATTTTGATTTAATATCACATTGATTCTTTTAGTAAATTCCAAAAAATTTTTGAAAGCTTAAAGAATTAAAAACATTAACCTTTATAAAAAATATTATGGCAAAAAGTACATCGAAACAAACAACGGCTCCTGATAAAAAATTGAATGAACTGGCTCCTGATAAGGAGAGCGCCGAAGGACAATTTATGACAACCGACCAGGGATTAAAAATTAATGACGATCAAAACTCTTTAAAAGCAGGAGAAAGGGGCGGAACGCTTTTAGAAGATTTTATTCTTCGTGAAAAAATAACACATTTTGATCATGAGCGAATTCCTGAACGCATTGTTCATGCACGCGGCTCTGCGGCGCATGGCTTTTTCCAGGTTTACGAGTCAATGGCAAAATATACAAAAGCAGGCTTTCTGCAAGACCCTTCTGTAAAAACATCGGTTTTTGCAAGGTTCTCTACTGTAGCGGGTTTCAGAGGTTCGGGTGATTTGGCAAGAGACGTTCGTGGCTTCTCGGTAAAATTTTACACAGATGAAGGAAATTATGATCTCGTGGGTAACAATATCCCTGTTTTTTTTATCCAGGACGCTATTAAATTTCCAGATCTTATTCATGCTGTAAAGCCTGAGCCCCACAATGAAATTCCGCAGGCAGCATCAGCTCACGATACATTTTGGGATTTTATCTCTCTCTTGCCAGAATCGATGCATACGATTATGTGGGCAATGAGCGACCGTGCAATTCCACGCAGTCTTAGAATGATGGAAGGTTTTGGCGTTCATACTTTTCGCTTTATAAATGCACAAGGCAAAGCTTGCTTCGTAAAATTTCATTGGAAGCCATTGCTTGGTGTACACTCTGTAACCTGGGATGAAGCCTTAAAAATAAACGGGAAAGATCCGGACTTTCACAGAAGAGATTTACACGATGCAATTGAGAGTGGAGCTTTTCCTGAATGGGAATTCGGCGTTCAGATCATCCCTGAAAAAGATGAGCATAAATATCCTTTTGATATTCTCGATCCAACAAAACTTATCCCTGAAGAAGTTATTCCGGTAATGCGTATTGGAAAAATGACTTTGAATAGAAACCCCGATAATTTCTTTGCCGAAACGGAGCAGGTTGCATTTCATCCGGGACATCTTGTGCCGGGCATTGACTTCTCTAATGACCCATTATTGCAAGGCCGTTTATTTTCTTATACTGATACGCAATTATCAAGATTAGGAAGCCCTAATTTTCATGAAATTCCAATAAACCGGTCCGTAAATACAATACATAATAACCAGCGCGACGGGCACATGAGACAACAAATAAACCAGGGAAAAGTAGCTTACAATCCTAATTCTTTGGGCGGCGGTTGTCCTTTCCAGGCGAAGATGGCTGATGGTGGATTCACTTCTTATGCTGAAAGAATTGATGCAAATAAAGTAAGAGCAAGAAGTAAAAGTTTTCATGATCATTTTAGCCAGGCAAGATTATTTTATATGAGCCAAAGCAAGCCTGAACAAAACCACATGGTTGATGCATTAAGTTTTGAGCTGGGCCATTGTGAAACAGAAGCAATTCGGGTTCGTGTTGTTGGGCTGCTTACTCAAATTGATGGAGAGCTTGCTGCACGCGTTGCCGATAATCTCGGTATTAAAGTTCCTGCAAAACCTCAGCAACCAATTAACCACAGCTTTGGAGCCGACACAAAACCAAAGGACGTACAACCCGTTTTTGTTCAACAAAATGTAGAAATATCACCTGCGCTAAGTATGGCCAATACTATTAGAGATTCCATCAAAACCAGGCAGGTAGCCTTTCTTGCCACAGCTGGCGCTGATGATTCATTAATGAAAATGAAAGCTGCAATTGAAGCCAAAAGTGCCATGGTGAAAATCGTTTCAATGAAATTGGGAACATTTAAAACAGCCAGTGGAGAAAACGTTAAAGCCGACCAGGCTTTTTTAGGTTCATCTTCGGTATTGTTCGATGCAATCTTTATTCCCGGTGGAGAAGCCAGCGTGAATGCTTTAAAAAACAAACCAGAAGCAATTCTTTTTATAAACGAAACTTACCGGCATTGTAAAGCAATTGCTGCCACCGGAGAAGCGGTCGATCTTTTATCATCAACATTTGCTGGCGAAAAAATAAATGGAGAAGATGATCATTCACTCACATCTTTAGGAATAATTACTTCGCAAAAATTTGAGCAGAAAACGGCAACTGCTTTTATAAATGCAATTGCTCAACATCGTTTTTGGGAACGTGAAGAAATGAGTAAAGTACCAGCTTAAATTTCTGATAATAGATAATAAAAGGTGATCGTAAAAAGTCACCTTTTATTTTAGAAATTTAGTTTTTGTATTTTTTGATGTATGGGCAATAGTTCCTGGAGCGAGGCGGAGCCATACCATAAATAAAGTTCTGGCTCAAGTACTTTGGCATTAATCGCGGGATCGCTTTCCAACAATTTTTTTGCGTCATTAAAATTTGAAACATTGAGAATAAACAGGCCTCGATACAATTTGTTTTCCCCGAACGGGCCTGCCAGAACAAGGCTGCCTTCTTTAGCAAGACGACTAATGTTATCAAGGTGGCCATGAAATATCGAATCTTCATCAGACTTATTTACTGTCGTATTACTCCCGGGCTTGAGCAACACAAGAATATAATTCTTCATGCCATACTCATCAGCATGTAATTTTTTTGCTAGTACACTATCATATTTTTTATCTGCAATTTGAGCCTTTGAGAAAAGAAAGAAAAGCGCTAGAATGGATAATAAAAGTAATTTTTTCATAATTGTTTCAAATACAGAAAATTATCACTTATTTTCTTACCACGCAATAATTATTACTCTAAATATTTGAACGGTAAAAATATTTTAAACACTGATGTTTGACGATAAATAAACGAAAGGTTGCGTAGAATAAAAACGAAGTGAAAAAAAATTATTGCTGCAGATCATAAGTGAGGACAAGCTGGCGAATTTCTTCTAAATATTTTTGCTTTTGGGGATCGCGTTTTGTTCTTGAAAACTTTGTATGATATTGATGTTCTTCCAAAAACTTTTTCTGAATAATATTCCACTCTTTATCATGGTGCGTTCTTACATATTTTTGAATCTCTTGAAACAGTGTTTTGCTGATCTTATGAAAGTCATTCCGGCCAAGATAATCCAGGTCGGCATCACAAATTACTCTTTCTAATAATGTTTTAGGATTTTGTGGAATTTTAGTTGCCATGATCATCCCACAAATAATTTTTATTTCTTTTGCAGTATAACTGTAAGCAGGCAAATGTTCCCTCGCCATTTCACATGCTTTTTCCTCATGATTTTTATAGGTAGAAGTAAAGCCCGCATCATGGTACAAAACTGCGATCCTTAATAATTTTATTTCTTCCGGCGATAAATTTTCTGCTTCTGCTATTCTCATTGCCGCATTAAATACATCAACAGTATGGTGTATGCCATGATATGACAAATCTCCGGGCAACTCTTTGTGAAGTTTTTGGAGGATAAAATCTTCTTCTAAAGAATATTTATTCGACACTTTGGGAGTTATAATCTTTACTCATAAAGATAAAATGATTTTTACGGCTTTAATGCTAAAATTTCAGATTTCAAGCTTCGCTTTTTGTTAGTAAATGATAATATTTCTACTACATAATTATGCAAAAGCCGCGCCTGTTATTTTGAAAGTATCGTATTTACATCATTCCAATCGTCAGTTCGAAATATATTCACGGGCAATCCGTTTTTACTGAACAGGTTAGGAATTGCCGCATTGCTAAACCCAAACCGGACTGCTACGGGGTTCTTAATATCATTATTCCATACGATGACATTGTTTCCAGAGATTTTTGCATTTGCAGGTTGAAAAACTTTGTCAGCGCCAGCGATATAAAATTCAGTGAGTGGATTTTCTTTACTCATAAGCCCGGCTTCTACGTCTTCAAAAGAAATTTTTATTTTTCCTTTTTCTACTTCCATGCTTTTGTAAATTGGGTATTGGTTTGGAAAACCGGGTTTGTCATAAGTGCGGGTAAGAGCAAGATTTGCCAGCCGTTCTCCCACATCTTTTTTATCTCTCGGATGAATGTTTTTTACATCAGAAACAAGATCATTTACCACCACCATTCCTGTATTCGGCACCATTAAAGTTTTCGTTTGTGCTTCTCTTAATAAAGCGCCGGAAATATTTCCATAGCCGGAATACGGCGCAATTTGTACAAAATAAAATGGAAAATTTTTCTCCCAAACTTTTCGCCAGGAGTTGATCATTGTTGAAAATAAAAGTTGATACGTTGATGCATTATCTACGTTCGCTTCTCCCTGGTACCATATTACACCGGCAATTGAGAAGTTGGTAATTGGATAAATCATTGCATCATAGGTGGCCGCTTCACGTATTGGACCCCAGGGACTTACTTTAAGACTATTAGCCACTTTTTTTAGCACAGCGTTTTCGTCAATCGCATCTTTCGGTGTCCAAACTTCCGCGGGTGTTCCTCCCCAATCTGACTCAATTAAACCAACAGGAACATTTAAATTTTCCTGCAATTTTTTACCAAAAAAATATCCAGCCAGGCTAAAATGTTTTAACTCTTCCGGGCTGCAAATTACCCAGCTACCTTTCGTATCATCTTGCGGAAACGCAGCGGTTAACCTGGGAATGTGAAAAAAACGAATGCGTTTATTTTCTGATTTTTCCACGTCCTGCGTGTATTCCTTTATGCCCCAGCCATAATTCATTTCCATATTACTCTGGCCACTGCAAACCCATGTTTCACCAATAAGCACATCGTCCAAAACTATTTTATTACTTCCGGTGATCGTAAGTGTGTAAGGTCCACCATCCGCAGGTGTTTTTATAATAATAAGCCATTTACCATCGGCATTTCCAATGGTATTGTAATTGATTGTATCGGCGCTGAGGTTCACTTTTATTTTTTCGCTCGGGTCGCACCAGCCCCATAATTTTACATCGCTTTTCTGCTGAAGAACCATGTGGTTGCCAATTATAGCCGGCAGCCTCACTTCAGCACTTGCATTAAAACAGGTAATCGCTATTATATTTACAAATAAAAAAAACAAGCAAACTTTTTTCATTTTTAATAAATATTTAATTCAAAATTTAAGCCTGAACCTTTTCACTTAGTTCCAACCACCTCATTTCTTTTTTATCAAGAAGAACAATTATTTCACTGACACGCTCGGCAGCTGTTTGCAATTTTTCAAAGCCCATCGAGCCATTATTCATTTTTACCTGCAATAGTTCTTTTTCTTTTTCTAATGCGGGTATATCTTTTTCCAGCGATTCAAACTCGGTCTTTTCTTTAAATGTAAATTTTTTGGCTGCACCGTTAGTGGCGGTTTCTGTAAAAATATTTTTTTGCTTGCCGGTATTAATTGTTGACGAAGTGTTGCTCTTTGAAGCCTGGGGTTTATTTTCTTCAAGCTGTTTCCAGGTGCGATATTGACTATAGTTTCCAGGAAAATCTTTTATTTCGCCATCGCCTTCAAAAGCAAATAAATGATCTACCAGGCGATCCATAAAATAACGATCGTGACTTACGATTAAAATGCATCCCGGAAAATCCTGCAAAAATTCTTCGAGCGTTCTCAATGTTTGCAGGTCGAGATCATTCGTCGGTTCATCTAATACCAAAAAATTGGGATTGAGGAAGAGAATACTTAATAAATGCAACCTGCGCTTTTCTCCGCCGCTCAATTTGCTTAACGGTGTAAATTGCTGTTGAGCGTTGAAGCCAAATTTTTCCATAAACTGTGTTGCGCTTATCTTAGTTCCATCCGCTAACGGAAAAAACTCTGCAAAATCTTTTACATATTCAATGGCTCTTTTATCTTCTTTATATTGAAGCCCTTCCTGTGCGAAATTTCCAAAAACGATCGTTTCGCCGTGGTTCACTTTTCCGCTATCGGGCGGAATAAGATCGAGCGCCACTTTTAAAAATGTCGATTTGCCCGTACCATTTTTTCCTACAATTCCTATTCTTTCGCCTTTCTTAAATGTATAATCAAATCCTTTCAAAATGACTTTTTCTCCATAAGATTTATAAACCTTCTTCATTTCTAATACCTTCCCGCCCATTCTTGTCATTTTCACTTGCAGCGATACTTCAGAAACTTCTTTTTTCTGATTTACCCTATCTTCAATTTCTACGAATGCATCCTGCCGGCTTTTGGATTTTGTTGTGCGCGCCTTTGGCTGCTTGCGCATCCATTCCAGTTCCTTTCTAAATATATTTTTGTCTTTTAAAAGTTCGCTTTGCTGTACCTCTAATCGTATTGATTTTTGCTCGAGGAAATAATCGTAGTCGCCATTATATACGTACAGTTTCTCTTCATCCAGCTCTATAATTTCATTACAAACTGTATCTAAAAAATAGCGATCATGCGTCACCAACAGCAAGGTACTTTTGTTAGAAGCCAAAAAATTCTCGAGCCATTCTATCATTTCCACATCAAGGTGGTTGGTAGGCTCATCCAAAATCAGCAAACATTTGCCTTCATGCAATTGTGATTCAATTAAAGCCTGTGCCAGCGCCACTCTTTTGCGCTGCCCACCACTCAGATTTTTTACGGGTTCATTTAAATGATGAAGATTTAATTTCCCCAATATTTGTTTGAGGTCGCTCTCGAAATTCCACGCATTGGCTTCACTTATTTCATTTACTAATTCACTTATGCGGTCTTCATTATTCACTTCTTCTTCCAGCAACATTTCGTATTCTTTTACGAGACGAACCACGGGGTTATCGAGGTTTAAAATATTATCCCAAATGGACATGGCATTTTCAAAAGCGGTATCCTGTTGCAGCATGATCACCTTTACATCTTTGTGTACCCAAACAGTTCCTTCATCGGCCGTATCAAGCCCTGCAATTATTCTTAAAAGCGTTGATTTACCAGTACCGTTGCGGGCAACAAAGGCGATCTTATCACCTTCTTCCACGTGAAAACTGATGTTTTTGAAAAGGTTTCTAATCCCAAAAGATTTACTTAAATTTTCTACCGAAGCATAATGCATAGCCTGCAAAGTTACAATGCATAAATGATTTATAAGGCTAAGTTCACAATCTGCAGAACGAAATTTCGTTTAGTTGCTGCAACTATTTATCTGCTGACAAAACCGCACGTTTAGCAATTAACAGATTAATATTATATTTTTGCCACCCTTAAAAATCCCGAAGAAAGAAATGAAAAAAACGATTTTAATCACAGGCGGTGCTGGTTTTATTGGCTCTCATCTTACCAGGTTATTTGTAAAGAAATATCCTGACTATAAAATTGTGAACCTTGATAAACTTACATATGCCGGTAATCTTGAAAATTTAAAAGACGTGGAAGACGAGCCCAATTATACTTTTGTGAAAGGTGATATTGAAGATATGGAACTCGTGGCAAGCCTTTTTAAAAAATATCAATTTACCAGTGTGTTGCATTGCGCTGCCGAAAGTCACGTTGACCGGTCAATTACTGATCCACTGGCGTTCGTAAAAACAAATGTGTTGGGCACTGTGTCTATGCTGCAGGTGGCAAAAAATGCGTGGAAAGGCAATTACGACGGAAAGTTGTTTTATCATATTTCAACAGATGAAGTTTATGGAAGTTTGGGAACTGAAGGTTTTTTTACCGAAGAAACTCCGTACGATCCAAGGAGTCCATATTCTGCTTCAAAGGCATCGTCAGATCATTTTGTAAGGGCTTTTCATCATACATATTACTTACCGGTAATTATTTCAAATTGCTCCAATAATTACGGGCCATTTCACTTCCCTGAAAAATTAATTCCTCTTTGTATTCATAATATCATTAACAGTAAACCGCTTCCAATTTATGGAGAAGGGTTAAATGTTCGCGACTGGCTTTTTGTGGAAGATCATGTGAGAGCTATTGATACCATTTTTCACTGGGGGAAAGTTGGCGAAACTTATAATATAGGCGGCCATAACGAATGGAAAAACATTGACATTATTAAAGAATTGTGCAGGCAAATGGACGAAAAACTGGGGCGCGAAAAAGGAACTTCAGAAAAACTGATCACCTTTGTAAAGGATCGTCAGGGACATGATCTCCGCTATGCCATTGATGCAACAAAACTAAAAAATGAATTGGGTTGGAAACCTTCGTTACAATTTGAGGAAGGCTTATCAAAAACTATAGATTGGTATTTAAATAATGGTGAATGGCTGAATGATGTAACGAGTGGCGCATACACGAAATATTACGAAAAGCAATATGGGGAATAGAGGATGGAATGATTTAGAATGATTTAGTTATAAAAATTTATTATGAAAATTTATTCATTCGAAAAACCTTTTTAATTGCGCAACTTCGCAAATCACAACAAAATATCAAACCCGCGTGACCTGCTAAACCATCTAAACTTCCTAAACTATTTAAACTATCTAAACCCCAATATAAACTCAACTAAATGAAAGGAATTATACTCGCAGGCGGCAGCGGAACAAGGCTTTACCCAATAACAATGGGCGTTAGTAAGCAATTGATGCCGATTTACGATAAGCCCATGATTTATTATCCGCTAAGTACGCTTATGCTGGCAGGAATTAAAGAAATTTTGATCATTACCACACCCGAAGACCAGCAACAATTTATACGATTGCTCGGAGACGGAAATCAATGGGGTTGTAATCTTCACTATGCTATCCAGGAAAAACCTAACGGACTTGCCCAGGCATTTGTTATTGGTGAAAAATTTATTGGAAAAGACGCAGTTGCTTTGGTTTTAGGCGATAATATTTTTTATGGCAGCGGCTTTTCAAATTTGTTGCAAAAATCGGCAGATCCTGATGGAGCCGTAATTTTTGCTTACCCCGTAAGTGATCCGGAAAGATATGGTGTTGTTGAATTTGATAAAAATCTAAATGCAATTAGTATTGAAGAAAAACCTGATGCGCCGAAATCAAATTACGCTGTACCGGGATTATATTTTTATGATAATACTGTAGTTGAAATAGCAAAAAACATTGCTCCCTCGCCACGCGGAGAATACGAAATCACCGACGTAAACCGTAAATACCTGGTAGATAAAAAATTGAAAGTTGCTGTTCTTGACCGTGGCTTTGCATGGCTTGACACAGGTACTTTTGAATCGCTGCATGATGCATCGGAATTTGTAAGAGTGATTGAAAAGCGCCAGGGATTTAAGATCGGTTGCCTCGAAGAGATTGCCTACAGAATGGGATTCATCAATAAAGATTCATTAAATCTGCTGGCAAAAAAATTTGAAAAAAGCGGGTATGGTGAATATTTAAAAAATATTGAGAAATAATATAGCTATGAGTTATTACGCCCACCCTTCCGCTATAATTGATGAAAATTGCACCATTGGTGAAGGCACTAAAATATGGCACTTTAGCCATGTGATGCCTGGCGCCGTTATTGGCAGCAATTGCAACCTTGGGCAAAACGTGGTAGTTTCACCAAAGGTAGTTTTAGGTGACAATGTACGGGTTCAAAATAATGTTAGCATTTACGAAGGTGTTATTTGTGAAGATGATGTTTTTCTGGGACCCAGCATGGTTTTGACAAACGTGATTAACCCAAGAAGTGCTATTAGCCGTAAAGAAGAGTTTAAGAAAACATTGATAAAAAAAGGAGCGAGTATTGGCGCAAATGCAACTATCGTGTGCGGAAATACAATTGGAACTTTTGCTTTTATCGGCGCTGGCGCTGTAGTTACAAAAGATGTTCCTCCTTATGCATTAATAGTTGGAAATCCGGGGCTGCAAAAAGGCTGGATGAGTGAATATGGGCACAAGTTACATTTTGATGAAAGCAACAAAGCCGTTTGCCCTGAAAGCACACAGGAATATATTCTAGAAAATAATTTAGTAAGAAGAATAAAGTAAAAGAAGGGTATGAAAAATTTTGCATTAATAGGAGCAGGCGGGTACATTGCCCCACGCCATATGAAAGCGATAAAAGATACGGGTAATAATCTCATTGCTGCGTTAGATAAAAACGATTCTGTAGGTATACTGGATAGCTATTTTCCCGAGGCAGATTTTTTTACCGAGTTTGAGCGTTTTGACAGGCACATTGAAAAACAAAAGCGCAAAGGCATTAAGACAGATTTTGTAAGCGTGTGTAGCCCTAATTATTTACATGATTCTCATATTCGTTTTGGTTTACGAATAGGCGCAAACGTTATATGCGAAAAGCCTGTTGTGCTTAACCCGTGGAATATTGATGCACTTGAAGAAATAGAAAAGGAAACAGGCAACCAAATTTTCACAATTTTGCAATTACGTTTGCATCCGGCTATTATTGCATTAAAACAAAAAATTGACGCGGCTCCCGCAGGCAAAAAGCACCAGGTTCAATTACAATATATAACGTCACGCGGGCATTGGTACCACACAAGCTGGAAAGGTGACATTCATAAAAGCGGCGGAATTGCTACCAACATTGGCGTTCATTTTTTTGATATGCTGATGTGGATTTTTGGAGATGTTGTAGAGAATAATGTTATTCAACATACCAGTACAACAGCCTCTGGCAACTTGGTTTTAGAAAAAGCCAATGTAAACTGGATGTTAAGTATTGACACAAACACATTACCCGAAGACGCGAAAAAAGCGGGCAAAAGAACTTTCCGCACTTTGGAGATTGATGGAGAAAGTTTTGAGTTTAGCGACGGCTTTACAGAATTACATACGCATTCTTATTCTGAAATTATCGCCGGAAGAGGGTTTCCCATTTCCGAAACGCGAAAGGCTATTGAGTTGGTACATGCAATTAGAGACAAGGCTACATAATTCAGCATTCAAGCCTGGTATTTTTTTTGTTCCAAAATATTTTCATTTAAGAAAAAGGACATGGAAAGTTTATATTTCAAAAAAAATATCCTTTCATTTAAATACATGAATAAGAAATATCTTATAAAATATTTCTCCCCGGAATAATTACCCTTTCCTTTAATCTACATTTATAATTAAATGGCTAATCCGTAAAAGGTCTCTGATTAGCGATGGAACAATTGGAAACTATCTTAAATCGATTTACTTTGTACCGCAGATTGTTGCATAGGCGGGCGGTGCACTTAAAATATTATTAACTTCGCAAACAATTTTTAACTGCTTGTAAAACAAGGTTAAAGAAAATTTTAATCTGAAAAATTAATGAAAATATTCAAAATAGTTTTATTTGTTTTGTTTGCAATTATTGCCGCCTCAAGCCAACTTCAAGCACAAAATAATTTATTTGATACCCGGGATCTAAGCAATACAAAAATTGATAATTACAGCGATGCAGAGCTCCTTACCTTTTATAACAAGGCAATCGAATCAGGATTATCAGAAGCTCAATTATATAAAACAGCGAGTGACCGGGGGTTACCGGCAGGCGAACTTTCTAAATTAAAAAACAGACTTCAGGCTATTGTACCGGGTAAAAAATCTCCCGGACAAAATGATACTGAAGAAAAAAATGACGCCGATCAAGGGCACAATTACGATACTTCAAGGCAAAATATTCCGTCCCAAAAATTTAAGAATGACGAAACCATTTTTGGCTCGGAGCTTTTTACAACCAACAGCCTGGTTTTTGAACCTAACCTGCGAATACCAGCGCCGGCGGGTTATATTTTGGGTCCCGATGACCAAATAGTTGTGTCTGTGTACGGCTACAGTGAAAGGAAATATGACCTAACAGTAAATGAAAAAGGTGAAATTTATATCCCTAATGTTGGACCAATAATAGTAACCGGGCTAAGTTTAGAAGCAGCCGGCGACAAAATCAAATCACGACTTGCGGCCACCATTTACAAAGCTATTAATTCAGGCAAAACCAAAGTGCAGGTTTCTCTTGGTAAAATTAAAAGTATACGCGTAACTGTAATCGGGCAGGCTAAAAAACCCGGCTCGTTTACAGTTTCCTCTTTAACCACTCTATACAATATTCTTTACTTGTGTGGCGGCCCAACTCCTATGGGCAGCTATCGTGATATTGAAGTTATAAAAAGCAACGGACAAAAAAGAATGGCAGATTTATATGATTTTTTAGTAGATGGAAATCAGAAGGATAATATCATTTTACAGGAAGGTGATATAGTAAGAATACCTTATTATAAAAATCGCGTAAAGATTTCCGGAAACGTGAAAAGAGAGGGAAAGTTTGAAATGCTGGAAGGTGAAAAATTCACCGATCTTCTTAAATATTGTGGTGGATTTACAGATGATGCTTACAGAGGCGCCGTGAGTGTAGTACGTTTAACTGCAACTGAAAAACAGATTATAGATTTGGCGGCTTCGCAATTCAAAATTTTCCAGGTAAATGGAAGTGATGAGTTTATAGTTCGAAAATTGCAGGATGAATTCGTGAACCGGATTTATATTACCGGCTCGGTGCTAAGGCCCGGTCCTTATGAGCTTTCGCCCGATTTAACGGTTAAGGATCTTATCGAAAAAGCCGGTGGATTAAAGGCAGATGCTTACACAAAAAGAGTATCGATTTTCAGGTATTTTAATAATAAAATGCCCACGATTCTTTCTATAGACCTGGATTCAGTTTTAAATTTTAATGAACAGGTTACTTTAAAGAAAGATGATTCTGTTGCGATACATTCAATTTTTGAATTTAATGATACGAATTACGTTTCTGTTGAAGGAAATGTGAGAAAGCCGGGCATGGTTCAATGGAGAGAAAATTATACGCTTCACGATCTCTTGCTTTCAGTTGGCGGACTTACGGAATCGGGCGATTCATCCAACATAGAAATTTCAAGAAGAATCCGAAACGCCAATGTTGACAAAGCCAATCACAATGAAAGTAGCATTTTCAATGTAAATCTTACAACTGAAAACGGCACCTCCAATGATGATTACCTGCAGCCTTACGATGTTGTAATTGTAAAAACATTGCCCGGCTATACAGTTCAGCGTTCTGTTTTGATTGTAGGCGAAGTTAAAAGCCCGGGCCGGTACGGCCTTCAAAGAAGCGGCGACAGAATAAGTGATGTGATTGCCAGAACAGGCGGCTTTAAAGCATCAGCAGATAGTTCTTCTATCACAATCAGAAGAAGTAGTAAGTCAAATTTAAATACAGAAGAGCGGCAAAAATTATTTCAACGCATCCTTAATGTTAACGCGGACAGTCTCACAGAAAATCCGAGATTAAAAGATGAATTATATAAGACCTATGACCTAATAAGTGTTGATCTTAATGATGCGCTGGACCATCCTCAAAGCTCGGAAAACCTGGCTCTTGAAGATGGCGATATACTTACGGTCGATAGAAGTTCCAACCTCGTAAAGATTTCGGGTGAGGTTTATTATCCAACAATTGTTGCTTATAAAGCTAACAGAAACTTAAAATATTATGTGAACCAGGCCGGAAGTTTTACGTCATATGCGCGTAAAAACGGAGCTTTGGTTATTCACCCGGACGGGAAAACTGAATCTGTAAAACATTTTTTATGGTTCAAATCTTATCCTTCTGTAACGCCTCGTTCTGAAATATTTGTACCCCAAAAAAATACACGCAACCGTACAAAAATTAGTGTCGGCGAATTAGCGCTGCTCGTATCGGCGTTGGGTATAATTGTAAATGTTTTAAAATTATAACCCTTAAAAAAAATTAAATCGTAAAATGTCTTTGAGTGAAAACAATATGGCTTCTACTGACAATAGCCATGCTGAAAGCGATATTCTAATGAGGATCTTTCGTGCCATTATACGTAGATGGTGGTTGTTTTTTATCATTGGTATTATCGGCGCTATTGGCGGCTATATGTATGCGAGCAGTCAAAAGCCGGTTTATGAAAGCTACTTGTCCTTCGCTTTGGACGAAGGCGGATCCGAGAGTGGTGGTGGAGGTGCAGCGATGGGAATAGCAGCACAACTTGGTATTTCGCTGGGCGGGGCGCAGGATGTTTTTACCGGCGATAATATTATAGAGATTATGACAAGCCGGCGCGTAATCGAAAGCGTGCTACTTTCTGTAGACACATTTGATAATAAGCCAATGACGTTAATTGAATTTTATGTTGAAAATAATTTAAACAAAAGTTCGGTCGCTAATTCTTTAAACAATATTCATTTTTATCCTGGTGAAGAGCGGAGTAAATTCTCCTATGCAAAAGACAGCCTGCTATATAAAATTTATTTGGAATTTAAAAATTTTCACATCATCGCCAGGAGACCAGACAAGAGATTAAATCTTTTTGAAGTGCTGGTGTCAAGCCATTTTGAAAAATTTTCTAAAGTATTTACGGATAAATTAATCTTTCAAACGAATCAATTTTACACGGAGATCCGGAGTAAAAAAGCAAAAGAAACGTTAGAGATTTTAGAAAAAAGAGTTCCTGATATGAAGGGCAAATTAGATGCGACAATCAGCAGTAAGGCAGCAATAGAGGATGCAAATTTAAACACGGCTTTTTCAAGTGCGCAGGTGCCTCTTCTAAAACAACAAAGCAATACACAGGTTTACGGCACTGCATATGCCGAGATGTTTAAAAACCTGGAAATGGCGCGCTTTCAATATCTCAAAAGTATTCCGCTAATGCAAATTATAGATGCTGCTAATTATCCAATGAAGAAAATTGAAATGGGCAAATTAAAAACAGCCGTAATATTTTCTGTAATTGCTGTCTTTATATTCCTGATCTTCTTTATTGCAGTTTATTTTTTCAGGTATAATGGGAGAACACGGCAGGAATAAAATTTATCAGCTTTCTCTAATTTTATTTTTTATAAATTTCCTGCGAATTTTAATAGCTGATGCAAATACGAAAGATGGCGTAAGTTGCAAGGGATAGAAATATAGCCAATAACATTTTAGATCAGCATAGGTAGTGCGCGTCCACCTTTCAACATCTTTAACAGGAGAAATTTCTGATTTTTTAAAATCTCCAAATTTTAAAACTTTTTCCCCTTTGTACAATAAGTAATAGGGACTAATAAAATTCTTAAGGTAATTACAGCGGTATTTATCAATAATTTTTTTCGGAAAGTTGATGAAGTGCATGTATTCAATCACCTGCTGCATATGATTAATAAAAATATCAAAGAAATTATATCCTTTAGGCCTGGCGTTGGCCGCCTTCAGGCAATTTCCTTCTATAACTATTACTTCATTACTGAAATTAAAGGCATTTAATAAAAAAATAAAACCAAGAAATGCATTATTTAAATACTGCTGATAAATATATTCATCATGCTCTTTACTATTTAAAAACAATACGCTGCTGATAAGCCCAATCTTAAACCCTTCCTGAATTAATAGCTGATCGCGATTTAAATTATAACTCCGCAAATCTTTGCGCAATAAATTATTCTTCAAATAAATTACCGCTAATTCTTTTGCGGAACTTATATTTTTGACAACTTCCGCGATTAAACCTTCAACTACATAATCATCGTCTGAAAGTACCCATAGGTATTTACCTGAGGAAAGTTCCCGGCATTTCATAAGATTTCCGTAAAAACCAAGATTTGTTGAATTTTTATTTGCGATAATTTTCAATTCAGGATATTGATTTATAAACATTGCCACCACTTTCGCCGTATCATCATCCGATCCGTTATCGGAAATTATAATTTCAATTTCTTTTGAAAAGTTATTTAACTGCGGTAATAAATAATTTAATGCTGAAGTCAGGCTCTGGTACCGGTTCCAGGTTGGTATTGCAATAGATAATTTTGGTTGATCATTACCTGTTCCAAATTCCATAAGCTTTTTGATTGATTATTTTTTTTGTTTGAAGAGCCAGCAAAACAACAGGTATCAATAGATTAAGGTTCGTAGCCAATATAATTCCTGTAGTATTTAAACCTGATACTTTCGCCAAAAATATAGCTAAAGGGATATAAATGATACATTGAAAAATAGCACCATATAGTGAAATAGTGATTTTACCAATGCCTGCCACAAAAAATGAAAAAATAGAAGACCACGTCATCAAAATTGCAAACAAAGCAAATTGAAAAGACAGGCTTAACGGGATGGCAATTTTACCGCCGAGCCAAATTTTAAAGATAAATGGAGAAATCAGCCAGAGCAGTATAATTCCTATCGAATAAATGCCCCAAAGCACCAACAGCTTTTTTAAAGATTTTTTAATCCATTCAAAATCTGACTTTGCATTAGCTTCAGTGAACGCTGTCCAAAAAGGGGTAATGATGATCCCAAAAACAATTTGTGCAGCAGCAAATAATTGGTAGGTAACATTGTAGGGCGTAACCGAAGATGGTCCATAAAGTTGTGAAATGATCACGCTACTTGAAGAAAACATAACAACCGTGGCTATTTGTATTAAAAAAAATTTGAAGCCCAGACCCATAAGTTCATTGAAATATTTCTTTCTGGGAACAGAAAATAATGCCGGCCTAAACTCCTTTAAATAATTTCTAAACACAATAATTGTGGCAATGGAAAGAATGATTATGGGGGAGATCATAAATATTAATGCGATTGAAAACAAATTTGTCGCATGAAATTTATTAAATAGAAAGATTAAAATAAGTGCGAGTAAATTTCCCAAAAATATAAGGCTGTTGCTGAAGGTTGTTTTTTGAAGAGAAAGTAAAACGGTAGAGATATTTTTCAAAATCAACTGAACACAGAATAATAGAAACACAACAGCAGCGATTATGTCAATGTTCTCGTCGAAATTTGCAGGAATATTTAATATACGGTTCCAATTCAAAAAATGATTAACGATCAAAAATGTTGCAATTAACACCCCGGCAATAATCGTCATCGAAGAGTATAGCGTCTGTACATATGCCTTCGCCAATTTTCTTTTGCCCATCGCCAGAGCCTCGGCAAATTTATTACGAAAACCATTTCCCAGTCCAACGTCCATCATGTTAAACCAGGTTACAATAGAGAAGATCGTGATCCAAATACCGTATTTTTCTTGATCAAGCAGATTAATAGTGTAAGGAACTAATACAAGGGAGGTAAGGATGCTCAACCCTTTTATACCAAATGACCCAAGTATATTTCTTTTGACAATAATTGTTCTTTGCGAGCCCGCAGATAAGTACCTGGTAATAACACTCATTCTTTTATAAGCGAATTTTAAAAATCAATTTCAGTTACTGTATTAACGTGAGTATCCAACTTCGTCGTTCATATATCAAAGCTAAAGATATTGGAAGGCACGATAGAATTCCATAAAATATTCGTGCCTGGCCGGTTTTTTCAAACAACCGGTACCTGCAAAAACTCATTTTCTTTTTGCTATATATTTGCTGAATTCTAAAATAAAGGCTATATCTCATAAATATAAAATAATTGATAAAAAGCGTTGACTTATATAACATCATCAACAAGTTTGTAAGAAAGTCTGGCTTCGATATCAGGCGCTATCCTACACAGGATCAAAGAGTATTATTGAAATATTTACATGAAAATAATATTTCGAATTGTTTTGATGTGGGTGCAAACACAGGCCAGTTTGCGCATCTTCTAAAATCTGCAGGATTTACCGGCAAAATATATTCTTTTGAACCACAGACAAAAGCTTTCGAAATATTGAAAAAAAATGCCAGTGGAAATTCGCTTTGGAGCGTCTATAATATCGGGTTATCCGATGCAGATGGCACAGCCACAATTCATATTTCCAAAAACTCTGTAAGCAGTTCCATGTTGCCTATGTCGGACTTTCTTGCAGCAACGGCACCTGAAACCAAATATATTTCTTCAGAAGAAATAAAGATCAGGCGACTGGATTCTTTTGTTAAAGAACAGCATTTCAATGAGCGCTTATTTTTAAAAATTGATGCACAGGGTTTAGAATCGAAAATATTGGCAGGGGCCGAAAATTGCTTTGATACCATCTGCGCATTACAACTCGAATTATCCTGCGTATCACTTTATAATGGCGAAAAATTATTTGATGAAATGAAAGTATTTGTTGAGTCCAAGGGTTTTTATTTATCCTCGCTTGAAAGTGGTTTTACCGATCCTAAAACAGGCCGCCTTTTGCAGGTAGATGCAATTTTTCTCAGGGAGTTATAAAAGTTATTTCAAAATATTATTAACGAATGCCTATCAATTTTAAATTATTATTTCAGCAAACCGGAAAGCTTTTTCTTTATTACGTTATGGAGTTGAGAGGCTTGTATTGGCATATGCCATTTAACAGGAAAAAAATATTTAACCTGGAAATATTTCCGGGACACTCCATACAATACACAGGCACAGGAGATATCGCGGAGATAGTTTACAAAAATGCAGTTCTCCTACGCTTAAAAAAATCTTTTGAATATTCTACGTTACAATTATTTTCTGATGTTTTAAAAGATGGAGATGTAATTATTGATGTAGGGGCAAACTCAGGTTTATATTCAATTTATTATTCCAAACTCGTTGGGCCTACGGGGATTGTTCATGCGTTTGAGCCCGATACAGAAACTTATTCCTTACTACAGCAAAATCTAAAACTGAACGGTTGCAAAAATGTGGTTACGCACAATTTTGCGCTATCAAATAAAGAATCAAGAGTTGAAATGATCTCTTTCAACCAGCTAGCTCTAAAACTCCAAAGTGGCGATTCTTTTAAATATATTAAGGAAGTTAATATTGATGATTCAAGTACAGCGGAAGGTAAAATGAATGCCTTCAAACTGGACGATTTAAATGAATTTGATTCAATCCAAAAAATTGATTGCATTAAAATTGATGTGGAAGGTGCCGAACTATTAGTATTGCAGGGAAGTGTAAAGACCATTAGAAAATATAAGCCCGTAATCGTAATCGAATTATCCGGGGAATGGACGAAACGATTTAATTATAAGCCTTACGAAGTATTAGTCTTTTTAAATGAATTGGGATATGAAATGGAAGAATATGATTTTCAACAATGGATAGCCCGGCCTGTGAAATAGCTTATTTATAGAGAGATACACCTTTGCCTTAAACAATATTTAAAAAAAGATTGAATTATTTTGGAAACAAAAAAAGCTTTAAAAATTACAATCATAACAGTTTGTAAAAACAGCCAGCGTTTTCTTGATGAAACAATAAATAGCGTTATTCGGCAAACTTATCCAAACATACAATATATAGTTATCGATGGAAATTCAACAGATGACACTGTAAGTATTATAAAAAGATATTCCGCCAACATTGGCACCTGGTTTAGTGAGGCGGACGAAGGAATGTATCACGCTATCAACAAAGGCTTGAAGATAGCCACCGGGGATTACATCTTAATATTGAATTCCGATGATGTGCTGGTTGAAGACGATACTATCAAAAATGTTGTTGAACAGATTAATAAAAAAAAGCTTGATTATTACCACGGCAATATGATCAAATCGAAAGATGGAAAGTCTAAAAAGGTGGAACTATTTGCCGTCTCTTTTAAAAGTCTTTTATTGTCAACTCATAGTACATTTGTTCCACATCCTTGTTTTTTTATTTCTAATAAATACAACGCGTTATTGGATGGTTATGATGAAAAGTATAAATATGCATCTGACTATGATTATATTTTAAGAGCAATGGCTGGTAAAGGAAGTAATGGACAACATCTTGACATTTATGTTTCCAATTTCAGAATACATGATAACAGCATTAGCGCAAGCGGAAAAATAGATGCAGAAAGAAAAATAATATTAAGGGAACACGGCTATTATCAAATCCCGCAGGTAACCCGCGGGATCACTTACTACGTTTTATGGATCTACTACAAAATTATAAATCTAGGGCACACTTACAAAACTTGTTAAGTCTGGATTATTGGAGTTATATTCTTTTATTGCTTTATATCTTTTCAATGCCATTGGTTTCTGCTTTTGCTTTTACCAACATACTTTCCTTTTCTTTGATCTTCGCCGTGCTGTCGTTTTCGCTGATGTTGATTTCAATTTTAAAAGCCGGAAAGTTTCCCCAGGGTTTTCTGGGCTTTGATCTTTTGATTACACTTTTGTTTCTTTTTATTGTGCTATTTTCTTATTTCATCAATGGCTGGGGCAACGCCAAATCTTTGAACCACACAATTGCCTACCTCGCTACATTTTTACTTTTTTATGTGTCAATAAAGTTTACACTTTTTAATATTTCAGATAGTAACAAAATATTTAAAAATGTATTGTTATTGATTACTTATGCAACTATCGTAAGTGCCGTTTATGCAAACGTGGAGTTTATTTCGAGCAATATTTTTGGGGTAAATTTGAATGATTACATCCCGCGTCCAAATGAAGATCAAACCTTTTATGACGCAACCGTTTTGGGTATTTTTTATCGCGCCCGGGGGTTTGCAGCGGAGTCCGGGCACTTTACATTTATGATGGAGCAATTTAGCCCCCTTGCAGTTTATTTTATGTATTTCTCTGGATTTTGCAAGTGGAAAAAAATAGTAAAAGTCATCATCATTTTTTTAATTGTTTCCAGCTTTATTTTTGCGGTTAGTACTGCATCATTTGTAATTATTCCGGTCGCTATTTTTTTTGCTTCAGTCATTCATCTTCGGCGCATTTTTGCTTACATAAAAAGACATACGACTAAATTCTTTTTAACTACTGCCATTGTTTCCATAATTGTTTTATCGTTTAATTATTTCTTTTCTGTTTATGCGCTCATCATCCTGAGCATTACAGAAAAAATGGATAGCGGACTTGATTATCGCCAGGCAAATATCGATTTCTTTTTTAAGAAATTTTTTCAATTCGATATCACTCAGCAATTAATAGGAGCGGGTCCCGCAGGCGTTCTCATTCTTGGATACGATATGACCAATGCAATTCTTAACCTGTATTATTCCATTTCATTTGAATTAGGTTTTCTTGGGTTTTTTCTCTTCATATTATTATTGTTTTATTTTATTTTTCACCTTGCTACAATTAAATCAAGAATTGGGTTTTTCCTGTTAATTTCCATTTTCTCTGGTATGATGCATTATTATTTTATTTCAAATTTTTGGTATCCGTGGTTTTGGTTTGTTGCTGCATTCGGCATTTTTTATTGTAAAAGATTTTTCATCTTATCTCAAAAAAATAATTAGTTTTTATGAGTAGTTTAATTTCAAGATATATGAAGCGCGGTAAAATTTGTAATAGCTTTTTAGTTAGGTTGCTTTTTATTTTTGCCCCATTCTTGTCAACAAAGGGAAATCCTCTTCTTCATTTAAAATATCGCCCGGCAACTTATTTTTGCCAGCTGAAAAATTATTCTCCAAAAAAAGTAATTCATATAAAAGATTTTGGCGCAATTGGCGATGGCAAAACCAATTGTACCCGGTCTTTTCAAGAGGCTGCTGCGTACCTGCAAACTAATGGTGGCAATTTGATAATTGATCCGGGAACCTACATTGTTGGTAAACAAAAATTCACAGGAAGTTTTGGTGCAGGAAGTTCATATATCGCGGAGCCTATCCTGAATTTGAAACATGTTGAACAGCCCATTATTATAATTGGTTATAATGCCATAATAAAGGCGGCCGATGGATTGAAGTATGGATCTTTTAATCCTGTAACAGGTGAAAAAGATAAAATTAGAAAAGAAAGTAACATAACCGATTATTATGCATCAGCCTATACCTTTATAAACGTGGTAGATTGTGCATCTATCACCATTAAAGGCTTAACGCTTGATGGCAATAGTGAAAATTTAAATATGGGGCCTGATTTTGGATTAGGCGCTCAATTACCCGCAACTGGAATTAGTTTGTATAATAATAAAAATGTTGCTGTTATCGATTGTTATATCCATCATTGTGCATTAGACGCTATCATAATCGCCTGGACAGGTTTAAAAAACGCCGATCCAATCTATCCCCACATTATCCAAAACGTGAAAGCACTTTATAATGGAAGGCAAGGTCTTTCGTGGGTAGGAGGTAATAGCTTAAAGGTAATTAATTCGGAATTTTCTTCAACTGGTAAAGCGCTTAATAATGGCAAGCCTGTAGTGGGCGAACCGGCCGCAGGAATTGATATTGAAATTGAAAATTCAATAATTAAAAACGGAACCTTTATAAACTGCCAGGTTTTTGACAATGCAGGCCGCGGACTTTCATCAATTGGGCATGACACCTACAACATTAGGTTTATGAAGGTCAACTTTATTGGTACCACAAACGATCCCGCATTTCCAAAGTCGCAAAATTTTTCTTTTGATAGTTGCCTGTTCGTTGGCAGAATGGTGGGTATTTGCGGGTCTGAAGACAAAACGAAAGCTAATTTTTTTAAGAATTGTCTTTTTACAACTAATAAAAAAGCATCTCCCAATGGCAAAGTATTTGGAACTTATTGTTCTTTTTATGACGCGCAAAATGTAATCTTCGACCACTGCACATTTGATGCAGGCTCGGGGCGGTTGCCGGTTTTTAGTCATAAAGAAATTGAATTTCTTAGCTGTAAGTTCATACAAAATAGTGATGAAGATTTTAGGGCTATAGCAACATTTAGAGGTACTACACAATTCAACATGAGCGGCACAGGAAAAGTGGATGCTTCAGAGGGAACTTTTCAAGGAAAAATAATTTATAACAATCAAATAATTCCTGATTTTAAAAATGCGCGTAATAAATAACGGGTAAAATCTCTACAGCGACAGCCCCAATTTGGCAGTACCACTTAATTATGTTTTTTTTGGTTGAAAATAAAATCAATTTTCCTTGCGCAGTCTTCATCTCATTTATACAACAGGCATTGCGGGGGCTGAAAAATACTTGTTGTACCTTTTGCCGGAACTCAAAAGATATGACGTTGATTGTAAACTTATCTGCATTTGCCCAAACAAAAATTCAGGGGCCTTGCAAGAGTATTGCGCAGAAATGAACACAAAAGGTATAAAGGCATCTTTACTTACAATCAATTCAAAAATATCTTACCTAAACACAGCAAGAAAAATTTATAAATACTTAAAATCGCAGGACATTCACATTGTTCATTCACATTTATTCAGTGCCGATTTTATTGCAGTATTAATAAAGCGGTTATTCTTTAAGAAGCTGATTATACTTTCTACAAAACATGGCTATGAAGAAGAATATTTGTTACAAATCGGGCTTGGCAATAAAAAAATCAGGTACAATTCTTATTATTATATTTCGCGCTGGATCATCAACAATATAGATCATAACCTGGCTGTGTCCCAGGCCATTTCAGATGTATATAGTTATGTGAATTTGGGAAAAGAAAAAATGAAATTTGTACATCATGGCATCAGCATGCCCTCGACAATTGAAGACGAAACAATTATACCAGGAGATCCCAAAATTTTAATGGTCGGAAGAATGGCGCAGATAAAAGGACATATTTATTTAATTGAGGCGCTTCACGAAGTGGTCCAGGCATTTCCAAAATTAAAATTAATATTAGCCGGCGATGGCCCATTAAAAGAGGAATTGATGCAAAAGGCCAAAGCACTAAATGTATTGCAGCATATTGATTTTGTAGGTTTTGCATCTCCAAAAAAATATGCAGCACAATGTCAAATCATGATCTTACCATCTTTATTTGAATCTTTTGGACTCGTTTATATAGAATCTTTTGCATTAAAAATTCCCGTAATCGCGTTTGATGCGGAGGCTGCCAATCAAATTATTGAAAACAATGAAACAGGAATTTTGGTGCCAAAAAAGGATAGCAAAGCACTCGCAGAAAAAATAATTTTTTTATTAAAATCTCCCTGCGAAAGAACCCGCATAATTGAAAATGCCTATCGGAAATACCTCGGATATTACAATGCGGAAAGAATGGCCCGGGAAACTGCCGAATGGTATCATTCCATTTTGGACTAGCGTAAGTATAATTCCCATTGCTATTAAATACAAATATGTGTTTTTACTACAATCTAATTGCAAAAAATACGTTAGATGTAAAGAATTAGAATTTTTACACACATGAACCCTAACTTTTATCTGTCGCATATTCCTGCGAAGAGGAATTATTTTGTCCTCCGAAGCTGTCCTTTTATTTGGTCGGAAACCTGCAATCCTGTCAAATTACGGTTTGTATCAAAAGCACTTTTTCTGCAAACATATTTATCGAATGCTTTTAAAATCATTCTAATTATTATTTCGATATTTTGTGTACCTAAGCCCAATGAAATCATTAATTATTCAAAGCTTTTTTAATGATTGAGTACGAAATAAAACCCCAAAATAAATTTTCCATTGGCTCAAAAGAGTTGTGGCAATACAGGGAATTATTTTATTTTTTCACGTGGCGAGATGTTAAGGTAAAATACAAGCAAGCCGCCTTAGGAATACTTTGGGCTGTGCTTCAACCATTGGTAATGATGGTGATGTTTACACTTATTTTCAGTCGCGCTTTAAAAGTAAGCAGCGATGGAATACCTTATCCCGTCTTCGCTTTAAGCGGTTTACTCATTTGGAATATTTTTAGCAACGGCTTGCTCAATAGCGCCAACAGCATGGTCACGAATGCGAACATCATTAAGAAAATTTATTTCCCAAGATTGATTATCCCGATGAGCGCAATACTTACCGCTTTGGTAGATTTCTTTTTTGCCTTAATTATTTACCTTTTCGTAATTATTTACTACCACCAGGAAGTTAGTATTTTAAAATTATTATTGTATTTGCCGTTAGGTATTTTAATTACTATCGTTACGACTTTGGGGCTGGGCACGTTCCTCGCAGCGCTAAACGTTAAGTTCAGAGATTTTCAATACCTGATTCCTTTTTTAATTCAATTCTTATTGTTTGCCAACCCGGTTTTGTATTCATCAAAGGCATTCACTAATCCCTGGATAAATGGAATAATGAAAGCAAACCCAATAGCGTCGGCAATTCAACTTTGCCGCAGTGTATTTACAGGGCAGCAGGTAGATTGGCAGTCGGTAATGTTAGGCAGCATCGTTGCCATATTATTATTGATCGTGGGCGTATTCACTTTTAGAAAAACCGAAGCATACTTTGCGGATTTAGCATAATGAAACCAATATTAGAAGTACAACATATTACCAAGCAATTTAAAATTGGCGCAAAGCAGGAAAGATATCTTTCGCTACGCGATGCTATTGTGAAACCATTTAGAAGACAGGATAAAAATGATACAACATTTTATGCGCTTAATGACGTGAGCTTTGATGTTTATCCTGGAGAAAGTGTTGGAATAATTGGTAGAAACGGCGCTGGTAAAAGCACGCTACTTAAAATATTAAGTAAAATAACTCCACCTACACATGGAAAAATTATTTGCAGAGGGAGAGTGGCGAGTTTACTCGAAGTTGGCACAGGCTTTCATCCTGAGCTAAGCGGCCGTGAAAATATTTATATGAATGGCAGCATATTGGGTATGCGCAAATTTGAAATCGATAAACATTTTGATGCTATCGTTGAATTCAGTGGCGTGGAAAAATTTCTGGATACACCGCTGAAGCGATTCAGCAGTGGTATGCAATTGCGTCTAGCCTTTGCTGTTGCTGCCTTTTTAGAACCTGAAATATTAATTATAGATGAAGTCTTGGCTGTTGGCGACGCGGCTTTTCAAAAAAAATGTTTGGATAAAATGGACGAGGTCAGCCGGAGTGGAAGAACGGTTTTATTTGTAAGCCACGACCTGAGCGCCGTATCAACACTTACTAAAAAATCAATTTTTTTAGATAAAGGCAAATTGATTCAATACGGTGCTACGGCCGCTATTATTCAGTCCTACTCATCCAATTTTAGCCAAAGTACGGTACACATTGAGTCGCCTTTGGCCGATAAGCCATGTGTGACCAAAGTGGAGATTATCACTTCCGAAGGAGGCATATTGCAAGGCAATGAAAAACCTTTGAAGATCAACTTCGAGGTACAGTTGCCGTATGCCGTAACGGGCTTGGGGCTTTCATTACAGATTTTTAATCACCTGAATCAACCAATAATTTACAATTGGCATTTTGATGAAACCATTCCAATAACACGGGAAAAAGGTATTCATAAAATGTCTATTAATTATGAAAAAATAAAACTCTACCAGGGAAATTATTTTGTAAGAGTGCACCTTGCCGAAACAGTTTTGAAAACCAAATTTCAGCAGTTTGATTGCTGCCCGTTTGAAGTAGTGATGATTGATAAAAAAGCCCCTGAATGGGGCTGGCAGGAAAACGTATGCCAATACACTGAAAAAGGCGAATGGAGCGTTTTAAAATAAATAATATGCGAACAGAAAATCTGCAGCGCCTTGCTGATACAAAAATTACCAGGGCCAATAAATATTATTTGCATTATTATCCCTTTCACAGGGATTTGGTTGAAGCCATCAAAAAGTATGCGACGGGAAAAGTGCTCGATATTGGTTGTGGTAACAAACCTTATGAGAAAGAATTTGATGCAAATGTTTCCGCTTACATTGGTTGCGACATCATTCAATCGGACTTAAATAAAGTGGATATACTCTGCGCCGCTAATGACATTCCTTTAGAAAATCTATCCGTGGATACTGTTTTCTCAACGCAAACAATAGAACATGTAGAGGATCACCAGGGCCTCGTAAATGAAGCTTTTCGGGTGTTAAAACCCGGTGGCTTTTTTATCGTTTCCGGCCCGATGTATTGGCACTTGCATGAACAACCTTATGATTTTTTTCGCTTTACACAATATGGCTTTAAATACGTTTTAGAAAAAGCAGGTTTTGAAATCACGGAGATTAAAGCTAATGGCGGCATGTGGTCCACAACAGGTCAAAACATCATTCATTCTTTTATGAACAGTACAAGCAAGCAATTTTTTATACGCGCTTCTCGTTTTTTATTTTTCCGGTTACGATTGTATCAACTGGCATCAACCTTTTTTTCGTGGCTGGATAAGAAAGATTATAACCCGATAAATACAATGAATTATGTAGTCGTGGGCAATAAACCATTCATCCAATAAATCGCTATGCTACCAAAAATATCTGTAATTATTCCCTGTTTCAACCACGGAAAATATATCAGGGAAGCTATAGCAAGCGTAGAAGAATGCACTGACAAGACTTTGTATGAAATTATTATAATTAATGATGGTTCTACGGACGCGTTTACCATCGGGGAATTGGATAAAATTTCCTCAGAAGGTTACCAAGTAATCAACCAAAAAAACCTAGGCCTTGGTGCTGCACGCAACAACGCTATAAAAGCGGCAAAAGGCGAGTACATATTACCGCTAGATAGCGATAATCAAATTTTTAAAGAGTACATTTTTGATAGTATAAAAATCCTGGATGAGCAGAAAGATGTTTCCATGGTTTACGGAAATTCAGCATACTTTGGCGAAAAGTCCGGCACCCATCATGTAGGTGATTTTAATCTGCAAAAAATGATGATTGGGAATTACATCGATGCTTGCGCTGTTTACCGGAAATCAGTGTGGGAAACGCTTGGAGGCTATGATGAAAAGATGCCGGTAATGGGAATGGAAGACTGGGATTTTTGGTTGAATATGATCTTGCACGGCTACGAATTTTTATATGTTCCGAAAACGTTTTTCAAATACAGAGTGCTCGGTAACTCGATGCATAGCGCCATCCACTCAAACAATTCTGTATTGATAGAAAATTATATGCAGAAGAAATACAAAAAGTTTTTAAACCGCAATCACATAAATGAAGTCTTAATAGCTGCAGGAAAACAGAACAAAAAATTGGCGATGAAATTTTTTTTAAAATTATATTTTCCCGGCATGCTCAATTTTCTTGTTAAAAATAAATTTCTCAAAAGCGCTGAAATTTTTTAATCCTTTAAAATGAAAATTAAGGAAGCCATAATTTAAATTATCATGATTAGTATTGTTATTTGCCACAGGAATATTGCCCTGCTCGATGTTATAAAAGAAAGTATAAAAGAAACGATCGGTGTTAAACATGAACTCATCGTTATTGATAATTCAGAAAATAAATTTTCCATTTGTTCTGCCTATAATGAAGGTGTGCGTCTCGCGAAATATGATATCATTTGTTTCACCCATGAAGACATCTTGTTTCATACCAATAACTGGGGTGAAAAAGTAATGGCGCATTTCGCAGATCCCGAAGTTGGAATGATTGGCGTTGCGGGAGGTATGTCGCAATCCCCTATTCCTTCAGCATGGTGGTTCAATAATTATTTTGCAAAAAGCGCAAGAAACCTTTTGATGAAAGGTGCTGCCAAGAAGCAGGAAAAGTTGTTTCAATATTATAGCAATCCTTTTAACGACAGTAATAAAACAGAAGTTATAATTGTCGATGGCCTATGGTTTTGTGTTCGAAAATCTTTGTTTAACAATATTTCTTTTGACGAAAAAACGTTTCCAGGTTTTCATTTATATGATGCAGATATCAGTATGCAGGCAATCCAACACACAAAAAATTATGTAGTTTTTAATATTTTCATTGAGCATGTTTGGAGCGGCTCCATTAGCAAAGAATATTATAGTGACTTGCTGGCGTTTACCAATAAATGGGCAAGCCAACTGCCCGTACAAACCGGCCAGGTTGAAGCAGATTACATGGACAAATATAATTTTCACGCGTTACGTGCACTTATTCTTGAAATGAAGACAAAAAATTATTCCAATAAAATTATTGGCGAATTAATTGAAAAATATCATCACATAATTTCTAAAGGAACTTATACAAAATGGTATCTATGGTATTTTTATTTATCAAGGAAAATCGGCTATGCGAACGCCAACAGGGTGTTTTACAGGTTAGAAAAAATAAGTGGCTTTTCCAAGGTAAAAAATCACACATTAAAAACGTTCATCGAAAAAAATGTTGCGTAACTATTTAAATGTCCATTAAACTAATATCACATTAATTTCAAAAACTTAAGCGACTTTTCATTTATCCTGCAAGCGTGAAAAAAACCGTTCTATACATTATTGATTCATTGGCGGCAATTGGCGGCGCCGAAATAATGATGGTTTCGCCTCTTAAAGAAATTCATGAGGAATATAATATTATCGTGGTTACGCTTTATCCCGGAAATGTTTTTGAAAAAAATAATTTTACCGGTGATAAACAATATTGCCTGCACATGACTTCGAGAAGTGAAGTATTTAGCGCCGCGAAAAAACTAAGAAAAATTATCGAGGAAAACGAAGTCACATTTGTCCACTCATTTTTATATTGGAGTATCGTTGTAGCAAGACTTGCAATTGGCAAAAAAACAAGTCATATATTCAGCCTCGCATCAATGGTAACGGAACACATATATCAGCATAAGTGGTACAGCGGTTATACGCAGTTAATTGATAAAATAACCTATAATAAAAGTCAGGTTGTTATCTCTCCCACTGAAGAAGTATTAAGAGATTTTGACAGTTCAATCGGTGTCAAAGGAAAAGCCAAGGTGCTTTACAACTTTGTGTTGGATGATTTTTTTAAAAATCAAATGGATTATCAGCAACATGATAATTGCCTAAGATTTGTAGCTGTCGGAAATATTAAAGAAGTAAAAAACTACCAGGTAATTATTGATGCATTTCAAATTTTATCGCACTTACCAATTTCCCTTGATATTTATGGGTTTGGAAATTTAACTGAACTTCAGCAAAAACAAATAAATGAAAGCAACCTTGCCATAAATCAAATGGGCTGTAAGCATAAAATTGATGAAGTACTTTCTCAATACGATGCATTTATTATGAGTTCGTTCCTCGAAGGATTTGGTATATCAGCAGCAGAGGCTATGGCTAAAGGCCTTCCGCTGTTGCTGTCAGATATTAATACGCTTAAAGAAGTTTCGCAAGGAAATGCCCTCTTCTTTAATCCTTATAATGCTCAAAGCCTGGCTGATTTGGTAGACTCAATTTTCAATAAAAAAGAAGATTTAAAAGTACTTTCGGAAAAAGGAAAATTAATCGCCAAGGCAAAATACACGAAACAAAAATATGTTAGTGAACTTTTAGAATTATACCAGGATTTTTGCTAATCGAGATTAAAAATATTAATATCATTTCGCAAGGAATCAAAACTTAATTAATGTGTGGCATCGCAGGATTTATAGATTTCAATAACACATCTTCAATAGAAATATTGAAAGATTGCACGGATGTATTGAAACATCGTGGACCCGATGGCAGTGGTTATGAATTTTTTCAGGACGACAATTTCCAGGTGGGACTTGGTCATAGACGATTGTCAATTATTGACTTGAGCAACGGAGGTAAGCAACCGATGTGGTACAAAAATCAATGTATCATTTTTAATGGTGAAATATACAATTACCAGGAAATAAAATCAGACCTTGAGAAACTGGGGCATGAATTTAATTCCCATTCCGATACTGAGGTGATCCTACACGCCTGGGAGGAATGGAAAGAAAAAATGGTGGAACGCTTTATTGGCATGTTTGTCTTTGTAATTTATGATACTGATACAAAGATGATGTATTGCTTTCGTGACCGCCCTGGAATAAAGCCGCTTTATTACTATTGGCTGGATGGATTATTTCTTTTCGCTTCAGAATTAAAGAGCTTTCACCAACACCCGCGATTTAAAAAGGAAATCAACAAGCAAGCTGTTTTTCAATTTTTGCAATATGGATTTATCATGGCTCCATTATCCATTTTCAAACATGCATCAAAATTAATACCTGGCCATTACCTTAAATTTGATATAAAGCAAGCAACTTTTAAAGTTGAAAAATACTGGGACGTTTATGATTCTTACAATAAGCCAAAGCTAGATATAACTCCATCAGAGGCAAAAAAACATACGGAGGAATTATTGATTTCTGCCTGTCGTTACCGCATGATAGCAGATGTTCCCGTTGGCGTTTTTTTAAGCGGCGGTTACGACAGTACCGCGATTACTGCCCTACTGCAAAACCACCAGAAGGAAAAATTAAAAACTTTTACAATTGGCTTCTTTGAAAAGGATCATAACGAGGCCGCGTATGCGAAAAAAGTTGCGGCGCATTTAGAAACAGACCATACAGAATATTATTGCACAACCAAAGAAGCCCAGGAAATAATTCCTGAAATTCCTTTCTTTTGCGATGAGCCTTTTGGTGATTCATCTATCATTCCGACAACGCTGGTATCAAGGTTAGCGAGAAAAGACGTAACAGTTGCCCTGAGTGCAGATGCAGGCGATGAACTTTTTGGGGGCTACAATAAATATTCAATAACAATTGATTTCCTAAAAAAAATAAATATTTTTCCTGGCAAAACAAAAAATTATGCTGGCAAAGTTTTAAAATATATGCCAGATGGGTTTCTTAATATGCTTACCAAAAGCACTTCGGTCCTGATAAAAAAACAAAGGATCGCAGACCTAATGCAGGTTGATGAAATTACTACTCCTTTGATAATGGACCGCTTACTTTCACAGACGTATTCCGTAAGCCAAATGGATGACTTAATGGTTGAAAAAATTGATACGCCGAAATCTTTTTTTAATATTGAAAGCAACTGTATAAAATGCCTGGGCCAATTGGATAGTATGTTGGCAATAGATTTTAGGACCTACCTGCCAGATGATATTTTAACAAAGGTTGACCGTGCCAGTATGAGCGTTTCCCTGGAAGGCAGAGAGCCACTATTAGATCATCGGTTGGTAGAATTTGTTGCCCGGCTTCCGGAAGATTTTAAACTAAAATATAATGCCAAGAAATATATTTTGAAAGAAATTGTGCACGATTATGTTCCAAAAGTTTTAATGGACCGGCCGAAGATGGGCTTCGGCGTACCAGTTTTTGAATGGCTAAGAAATGATTTAAAATATTATGCTGAGGAATATATGAGTGCAGAGGATTTTGCAAAGCACGAATTGTTTAAAATTGAAAGTGTACAAAATATTATTCGTAGTTTTTTTAATGGAGATAAAAATTTCGACAGCCTTTTTTGGTATTTACTCATGTTTCAGATGTGGTATAAAAAATGGATGGATTAAATAAATCTTTCTTGAAAAAAGTACTTTTCATTTCGTATGATGGTCTGACGGATGTTCTCGGTCAAAGCCAGGTAATTCCCTATCTCGCAGGTCTTACAAAACTGGGATATGAATTTACAATTTTGAGTTGCGAAAAACCCGCATTGCTCGCAACCAATCGGGCATATGTTGAAAAACTTCTGGAAGATCTTCCCATAAAATGGAATCCAATTATTTATCACAAAAAACCTCCCGTTATTTCTTCTGTATACGACGTGTATGCTTTAAAAAGAATGGCAAAAAAGCTACATTCAAGAGAAAAATTTGATATGGTTCACACACGTCCGGGGATACCATCTTTAATTGGATTATGGATGAAAAAAAAACATGGAATTCCTTTTTTAAATGACATCCGGGAGTTTTATGCTGATAGCCGCGTTGAAGGTGGTATGTGGAATAAAAAAAAGATTCACTATAAGATCATTTATAATTATTTCATAAATAAAGAAAAAGAAGCTGTTGATAACAGTGATGGAATTGTATGCCTGACTTATGCAGCAAAAAATATAATTGAGAAGTGGCCACAATTCAACAAGGTCATTCCTTTGGAAGTTATTCCCTGTAGTGTTGATATGCAATTATTTGATCCGAATAATATTAATCCTAAATTAAGATTGAATCTTAAAAGCAAATTAGGGATAAGTGAAAAAGATTTTATTGTAAGTTATCTTGGCTCTATTGGCGGATGGTATTTGACAAGTGAAATGATGGAATTCTTTAAGCTCTTTTCTTCAAAAATTCCTGCGGCAAAACTCCTATTTATTTCACCACATCAGCATGAGGTTATATTTGAAGCTGCTGCTAAAGCTGGTATCCCCAAAGATAAAATTATAGTGACAAATGCTCAACGGCATGAGGTTCCATTGCTACTTTCTTTAAGCACATTTTCGGTTTTTTTTATAAAATCTTGTTATTCTAAAAAGTCCTCTTCGCCTACAAAACACGGGGAAATAATGGCAATGGGAATTCCCGTAATTACCAATGATGGCGTAGGCGATGTGGCAGAAATTATTGAAAAATATCACTCTGGGTTTGTAATAAGTAATTATTCCGAAGCGGCTTTTTTTTCAGTTATCTCGTCTATTACTAACGGTATATCTTTTGATAAGAAAGCGATAAGAAATGGGGCAAAGGAATATTACGATTTACAAAACGCAATTTCGACATACGGGAGTATTTATAAATCTATTTTAAAACCTTCGACTTAATAATTTACTTTTTTACCAATTGCGTGGTAGTAAGGAGTTTTAGGGCTGATAACGATTTCAGACAGGCCTGCATTTTCCATCATTTCCTTTACTTGTTTTGCCGAAAATCTTTGTTCAAGTCTTGTTCCGAAGCGGTCAAGCGAATCATTGCGTATAATGAAAAAAGATTTATTGTGGTAGGCGCTCAATGGAAGTTTTAAAGCCAACTTCGTAAATCCAATTAAAAGCAAAAATTTAACTATCAATATTATTGGCATATAAACGCAGACCGCGAGCACATCACAAACAAATTTTTTGAGGGATGTTGGCAAAGCAGCAATAGCTTTTCTAAATGCATCACTGACATGGAATAACACTTTAAAAAGAGAACCCCTGTTATCCATATTGTAATATAAATAGACATAAAAGTATCCGCCTTTTTTTAGCTTTTTAACACAGTCCTTCAAAGCCTTCATCGTGTCTGGTATGTGATGAAGCACTCCAACACTCATCGCAAAATCGAACGTTTCATCTTTGAATGGAAGGGTTTCAACGGAAGCGCGTGTGAGCCTTACGTTTTCAACTCCATTTAATGTTTTGGCTGCTGCAAAAATGGCATTACTAGGGTCAACTGCCTCAATAAATTCTGCCCTGCCCGAAAGATATTTGCTCCATCTGCCCGTACCACATCCAATATCTATCGCGTAAGTTTGTTGATTAACTATTTTGTCATCAATAAGATCGAAATATTCGTCCCCGGTTTTCTTAATATCTTTTTCGGTAAACTCGTTAAATTTCAACCACTCTTCGCCAAAATCATTTACAACTTTTTCGTCGATATTAATTCCCGCAGTATCAAAAATATTTATCTCCTTGCCCATAACCACCATCACTTCATCTGGCGGCCTTCCATAATCCCTTATAATATCCATTTAATAAATTCGTTAAATTGGCGGCAAAAGTAAGCGTAATTATTGTATCAGAAATTAGTACATTCTTACCGCAGAAATCAATTTAAACATTATGGCATCACGGTTTCTCATTATAGGCGCAGGGTTTTCAGGCGCAGTATTGGCACGGGAATTAGCAGGAAAAACAGACTGCGCAATTGATGTATGGGAAGAGCGAAATCACATTGGTGGTAATTGCCATACTTCCCGCGATGAAGAAACTGGTGTGATGATACATAGATACGGCCCGCATATTTTCAATACCGATAAAAAAGAAATCTGGGATTATATAAATTCTTTTGACAGGTTTATGCCATACGTTCATAGAGTGAAAGCGATGCATAACGGTAAGGTGTACCCGCTGCCAGTAAACCTGTACACATTAAATCAATTTTTTAATAAAACATTTACCCCGGAAACGGCACAAACATTTTTGAATGCTTTAGGCGATAAGACAATTGTTGACCCGAAAAATTTTGAAGAACAGGCACTTCGTTTTATTGGGGAAGATTTATACAAAGCCTTCTTTTACGGTTACACAAAAAAACAGTGGGGTTGCGAGCCTACAGAATTGCCGGCATCTGTGCTAAAACGGATACCTGTTCGTTTTAATTATGATGACAATTATCACAATAATATTTTTACCGGCATTCCTGTAAATGGCTATACATCAGTAATTGAAAAAATACTGGACCATCCGGCAATAAATATTCAATTGAACAAAAAATTTGATCCGCAGCAGTCAATGGCTGAATATGATCACGTATTCTTTACCGGCCCGATAGATGCTTATTTTAATTATGAATATGGCAGGCTGGGTTACAGAACAGTAACATTTGAATCTTCCATTCACGAAGGCGATTACCAGGGAGTTACGCAAATAAACTATTGCGATGAAAATATTCCTTATACAAGAATAACCGAGCATAAACATTTCTCGCCGTGGGAAGCCCACGATAAGACAAATATTTTTATAGAATATAGTAAGGAAACCGGCCCGAAAGACGACCCTTATTATCCAAAGCGATTAAAAAAAGACAAAGAACTTTTAGATCGGTATAGAAATAAAGCCAGTTCACTTCAAAGAATTTCCTTCCTGGGCAGGTTAGCAACTTACCGATATCTTGATATGCACCAGGTTATTGGAGAAGCACGGGATTTTTCCGTACGCTTCACGGAATGCCGCCACTCCGACGACCAAACCCCGGTTTTCCCTAACGTAGAAGAATAGCCGTTTCCGCTCATTAACTACAATATTTTTCAGCCAATAACGTTACTTGATAGTAATCGAATATTTTCTGAAAACTAAAATTCCAACCTTATGGAAAAGGTAGTCGTTGTGGTTGTGACTTACAACCGACAGCAGTTATTATCTGAATGTATTGCAGCATTGAGACTTCAAACAAGATCCGTTGACCAAATTCTCGTTATTAATAATGGAAGCAACGACAATACAGAGAAATGGCTAAAAAATCAAGCTGATATTGAATTTGTAACCCAAAGTAATTTAGGCTCCGGCGGGGGATTTAATAGAGGAATAAAATTAGCATACGAAAAAAATTACGATTGGATATGGTTGATGGATGATGATGGCTTACCAAAAGAAGATGCCCTTGAAAATCTTCTCGAAGGAGCTGACGAAAAATTGTGTTTGAGAAATTGCGCCGTCATCAACAAAGAAGATAAAAAAAGTTTTGTTTGGAAAACAGGCGACTATTTAAATATTGATGAGGTTCAAGAGCCAATCATCAAAAATTTCGCCCATCCTTTTAATGGCACGTTGCTTCATAAAAACATTATAGAAAAAGTTGGATTGCCCAAAAAAGAGCTTTTCATTTGGGGCGACGAAACAGAATATTATTACAGAATAATTCGGAAAAATAAAATTCCGTTTTATACCAAAAGTAACAGCATTCATTATCACCCAGCAAGTGCTTACTCTTACAAGAATGATTGGAACTACCGTAACAACTGGAAAATGTATTATTATGTAAGAAATCGTTTTGAAATTTTAAAATCGAAGTACAGCAAAAATTTCATACTTCCCTTTGTTATGTACCTGGCGTTTCTTGCAGTATTTTCGTGCATCATTCTTGCTTTTCAAAAAACAGATAAATTCAAAAAACTAAGTTTTATATTTTGGCCGGTTAAGGACGCATTTACTAAAAACTATAATGCTACCCCGGCAATAGTTCTCCAAAAACTTTCCTTAAGCAATTCATTTACATTAAACCATTTTTTCTATTACCCAATAAAATCATTTAAAGCAATAATTTCACCACTACGCTTCCCCTAAGATCTTGCATTAAATAAAAGCGTTTTTTGGTATTTACACAATTGGATTAAAAAAACTTACAATGGATTATGGCGACCTGATGTTGGCTCCGGTTTATCTTTTTCTTTTATACCTGTTCTTCAGATCTAAAAGAAAAAAATATACAGATCCTCTTCTTATTAAATATCATCGCCAGGGATTTTGGATAAAAATGATTGGTTGTTTCGCCTTCGTCATTTATAATACCTACTTATCTCCGGGTGATTCTTTAACCTTATACCAAAAGGAAGGGAGAGAAATTTATCATCTCATTCTACATAACGCTGATAACCTGCAATGGCTGTTTAAAAGTGGTAAGGAGTTCGACATTAATCTATTGAGCGATAGAGGAAATGCGGGATATTTTGCTTCTAATTCTAATTTTTTAGTAATCAAAACGGTTGCTGTTTTTTCGTTTTTTACATTCGGCAAATATGCCGTTACCAATCTGGTATTTGCATGCATTGCATTTTCAGGTGTTTGGAAACTTTTCCTTTTTTTTTATGAGCAGTATCCACACATGCATAAAAAATTCGCTATTGCAATTTTATATTTTCCAACATTTGTTTTTTGGAGCGCTGGCATATTAAAAGATACGCTTTGCATTGCCGCGTTAGGTTGGATCACTTATGCCGTTTACGAATTATTATATCGTCGCAAAAACTTCTTTAAAAATACAATGATTCTTATCGCTTTCGGCTACTTGCTGATAGTAATGAAGATCTATATTTTGCTTGCTTACCTCCCGTTTTTCGTTTTGTTTATAATACTTAAAAATATGCAGGGAGTTAAGATCAGGATCTTAAGATATTTTTTTGCACCACTTTTAATTTTGGGAAGTATGTTTCTATTCAGCACCGTACTTTCAACATATAACGATGAATTAGGAGCATATGCTGTCGAGGACGTAACCTCAAGCATTTCAAGTTTAAATTCAGCCTTTGAACAACAAAATGGAAGGGAAGATGCTGATTCAAATTTCAGTCTTGGGGTAGAATTCGATGGCTCCTTTTCCGGTCTTCTGAGAATCGCGCCGGTTTCAGTTGCCACTACCTTTTTCAGGCCTTTCATTTGGGAAGCCCATAAATTTTCGCAAATTTTGGCCGCGTTGGAAAGTCTTCTGCTGATGTATTTTACTTTATTTGTTTTGTTTAAAAGCGGCCTTTTTACTTTCATAAAATTAATACTTACAGATCCGTTGATCATGTATTGTCTCTTATTCTCAGTTGTATTTGCAATGTTTGTGGGTACAAGCACTTTAAACTTTGGAACGTTAGTAAGGTATAAAATTCCCTGCCTGCCATTTTATACTATCGCACTATTCCTTATTTATGAAAAAGTAAAAGAAAGATCTGTTAGAAGAGCTTTGCAAAAAGCCAATTTGCTGAACACAAGCGAGCCCACTCCGTCTCTTGCTTTTACTTAAAATGATGAACGTGATTCGGTAATGGTTTTATTTTCGTGATAATAAAGTATTTTGTAGTTAATAAAAACCCTGGGAAAAAATGTGTGGTATTGCGGGATCGGTAAATGCTAACTTTTCAAATGAGGCTATAATTAAAGTAATGGGCCATCGGGGGCCGGATGAACAAAATGATTACGAAGATAAAAATGTGAAGTTTTTTCATCTGCGTCTATCCATTCTTGATATAGCAGGTGGCAAACAGCCAATGCACCTTCATGATAAGTACACCATCATTTTTAATGGTGAAATATACAATCATGCCGAAATCCGAAAGCAATTTAATTTAGCCGGTAAAACCTCATCAGACACAGAAACTTTGTTGCTTTTATACGAAAAGTTTGGTACAGATTTTTTGCAATACCTGGATGGCATGTTCGCTTTTGCTATTTATGATAAAACAAAAAATGAAATTTTTATTGCGAGAGATCGTGCCGGTAAAAAACCTCTTTACTTTTATCATCTCGATAATAAATTTCTTTTTGCGAGCGAACTTAATTGTCTTAAAAGTATGGTTCCGCTTGAAGTAAATAACCAAAATATTTATCAATATTTAAGACTCGGCTCCTTCTACCGGCAATGTACGCCATATAAAAACGTAACAGAATTGACGGCCGGCACTTTTCTTAAATTAAACTGCAGTACGCTTTTCATTGCTCAAACAAACTGGTGGAATATCAATACATTTTATCAAAAAAAAATAGAGGACTCATTTCAAGATAGCCTTAAAAAGACAGATGATCTTTTGCATAAAGCAGTAAAAAGAAGATTGGAATCCAGTGACCTTGAAGTTGGAAGTTTTTTAAGCGGTGGTATTGATAGTGGCATGGTAACAGCCATCGCAAGTGAATACAATAAAAAGATTAAAACGTTTACAGTTTCGTTTGACGGCGCGTATGATGAAGCACCTCTCGCAAAATTGGTTGCACAAAAATATCAAACCCAACATACGGAAATAAAAATTTCATTTCAAAATCTTCAGGCAGATCTCGAAAAAATCCTGGGAAATTATGGTGAGCCTTTCTTTGATAGTTCTGCCATACCAAGTTATTATGTAAGTAAAGAGGCAAAACAATATGTGACCGTAATTCTTAATGGTGATGGTGCAGACGAACTATTTGGTGGTTACCGCAGGTATGTTCCCTTCGCGCGTTATGATTTTTTTAAGAAAAATTTTTTAGTAAAAAAAGGCGCTTCATTTATTAAACAAACATTACCTGCATCTAACAATAAAAAATCCACTTATAATTATTTGTACAGGCTGGCTTCTTTGGCGTCTAATTCAGATTTGGAAATATATTTATCAGCCGGTGTAGATATATTTGAAGACTATCAGCAATACATTATCTCGCCGGGTTTTGATTATTTGAAAAACATAAAAGACGATTTTGATAAGATTGCAAATAGCAATTTATCTGGCTTAAAAAAAATAATGAACCTGGATTTTGACACCAATCTTTTCAGCGACTTATTAGTAAAGATGGATATTGCGACCATGGCAAATTCACAGGAAGGAAGAAGTGCATTTCTATCGAAGGAATTACTTGAATACCTTCCATCGTTGCCAGATAATTATAAAATAAAAGGACGGACGACAAAATATCTTCTTCGCCAACTTGCTAACAATTACTTGCCTCCTTCATTAATTAACCAACCAAAAAGAGGTTTTGAAATCCCACTAAAAAGCTGGATAAACAACGAATTAAAGGAAATAGTTTTTGATTATCTTTCTTCAGAAAATAATTTTTACCAGCATTTTGTGCAGGAAGATTTTGTACAGAATCTTTTAAAAAATAAGATTAAAATTTCTGATGAAAAAAGAGCTAAAATTTTATGGACATTGTTGTCTCTTGAAATATGGCATAAAAAAGTTTATAAGAATTAGCCCTGAATTTTATGAAAAAAAGTATAGCAATTCTTGAAAGTAATATTTTAGGAACAAACACCATACGCAGGAAACTTGCCGGTTTTTTAATGGAGAAAGGATATAACGTTACAATTTTGGCAAAGGGATCAGCAGATGAAATAAATCTTGCGCGATCAAGAGGCTTCAATGTTATCGACCTAAAAGCAAGTAATCAAAACATTACAGGTGTATTTCAATATTTGAGGAACATTAAAAGCGCTCTAAAAAAAACGGATGCAGATATTTGTCTCACCTTTACGATAAGGTCTGCTATTTGGGGCAATATTGTTACGAGGCAATTAAAAATTCCGACGATAACCAGTATAACCGGCATTGGGCCTTTATTTGAAAGCAATCATTTCACTTACAGAGCTGCCCGCATTTTTTACAAATTTATTTTAAGAAGAACCGATAAAGTTTTTTTTCAGAATACAGCCGATATGAATCTTTTTTTAGAAAGAAAATTCGTTCTTCCTTCTAAAGCGGCAATAGTTCCGGGTTCTGGAATTGAATACGAATATTACAAACCTGTTCATTTAATAAAAGAAAATAAAAAGATCATTTATTTATTTATAAGCAGGCTTATAAAGGATAAAGGAATATTAGAATTTGTAGAAGCGGCACGTATTTTACGGAACCAACTTCCCGATGCAGAGTTCCAGGTACTTGGCCCACTCTGGACTCAAAATTTAAAACACAATATTGTTACCCAAAAAGAAATTGATGAATGGACAGATGAGGGGCTGATAAAATATTTAGGTTCTGCAGATGATGTTCGCCCTTTTATCGCCGCTGCAGATTGCATTGTTTTGCCATCTTATCGCGAAGGCCTTAGCAATGTATTATTGGAAGCTGGCAGTATGGAAAAGCCTTGCATTACTTGCGACGTGCCCGGCTGTAATGATGTAGTAGTCGATAATGTTACCGGGTTTCTTTGTAAAGCAAAAAATTCCGAAGACCTTGCTAAAAAGATACAAAAAATGAATTCATTAAACCATCACGAAAGGCACCAAATGGGAATTTTGGCGAGAGAGCGCATCAAAAATAAATTTGATAAAAAAATTGTTTTAGCTGCATACCTAAATGCTATTGAAAATATTAGTAAAAATTAAACGTTCCTATAGCCATTATCGTTATTATAAACTTTTATAAATAAAATGCAGCATCCCCTAAATTTGCACCTTTAATAATTCGAACAAAAATGATTTTAATTGGTTACTCCGGGCATGGATATGTGGCAGCAGGAATATTAAAAGCAATGGGAAAACCTGCGGTATTTTATTGCGATAATGAAGAAAAAAAGATAAACCCTTTTGGATTAACGTTTTTGGGTAATGAAGGAAGTGAACTGGCGCAAGATAAATTGAAGAATGAAAAATTTTTTATTTCCATCGGTGAAAATTCTATAAGAAAAAGAATATTTGATCAATTGGCTTTAGCGAGTTTTCTTCCTATAAATATTATACATCCTTCGGCCATCATTGATCAAACTTCTGCCATTGCAAAAAATGGAATTATGATAGCCGCAGGAGTTTGTATAAATCCACTTGTAAAAGTTGGGAATGGCGTTATTTGCAATACTGGGTGTATTATTGAGCATGAGTGCATCATTGGCGATTTTTGCCATGTTGCCCCAGGTGCTGTATTGTGTGGAAATGTAACGCTGGGAAACAATAGTTTTATTGGCGCCGGATCGGTAATTAAACAAGGAATATCTATTGGCAAAAATGTAATTATAGGCGCAGGATCAGTAGTAATAAAAAATGTGGCAGATAATGAAACTGTCGCAGGAAATCCCTCTAGAAAAATTTAAAAAAAGGAAAATGAAAGTATTGGTAACAGGTGGTGCCGGATATATTGGATCAGTATTGGTGCGGCAGTTATTAAATAAAGGCTATAACGTGCGTGCATTTGATAATTTGAATTTTGGTGGCGAAGCTTTATACGACATGATGCTTCATCCTGGCTTTGAATTTTTGAAAGGAGATATACGCAATGTTGGTGAAACGGAAAAAGCTTTAGATGGAATTGATGCCATTGCACATCTCGCGGCAATTGTAGGAGATCCTGCTTGTAAAAAATTTGCGGATGATGCCAAAGAAACCAATTGGGACGGAAGTGTTGCCTTATTTGAAGCAGCGGAAAAAATGGGAGTGAAAAAATTTGTATTCGCAAGTACTTGCAGCAACTATGGAAAAATGCCCGAACCGAATTCTTTTGTAACCGAAACTTCTGAATTAAACCCGGTATCGCTGTATGCAGAGCTGAAGGTAAAGTTTGAAAATTATTTATTGGTACAAAGAAAAGATTCTAAAATATGTAGCACGGCGCTAAGGTTTAGTACGGTGTATGGTTTTTCTCCACGAATCAGGTTTGATCTTACTGTAAATGAATTTACCCGCAATGCAGCTATTTATGGCGAGCAGGAAATTTGGGGTGCGCAATTTTGGAGGCCTTACTGTCATGTTGATGACCTTGCACGATCTATGGTACTCGTTCTTGAAAGCCCTGAAGAAAAAGTGAGAGCAAATGTTTTTAATGTTGGTTCTACTGAAGAGAATTATAACAAGGGCATGATCATAGAAGAAGTTTGTAAAGTGGTGCCTAACGTTACAGTAAAATATATAGAAATGAACGAAGACCCCCGAGATTATCGTGTAAACTTTGACAAAATTAAAAATGAATTGGGCTTTACGATTACTAAAACGGTACCCGAAGGAGTAAAGGAAATTTACACTTTATTAAAAACCGGGATCATCACAGATTCCTTTGCTCAAAAGTTTAGAAATATTTAATTCTCTCCGGAAATTAATCTTAAAAGCCAATTTTTATTTTCGCCTTCCTTGTTAGGCGAGCGCATTTTTTTCAATAGGTTTGCAATTGTTCACCTGGTAACCCTTAATCAACTATACCTTATGTTATTATTAAGTGGCCCTAATATGGGCGGTAATGAATTGAAGTATATAACGGAATGTATTGAAACAGGGTGGGTGAGTAGTGTAGGTTCTTATGTGGACAAGTTCGAAAAAATGACTGCGGAATTTGTCGGTACTAAATACGCAATAGCAACCAGCAGTGGAACTACAGCTTTGCATATTTGCCTTTTGATGACCGGTGTAAACGCAAATGATTTGGTAATTGCACCGAACATTACTTTTGTGGCAACGCTTAACTCAATCAAGTATACAGGAGCTTCCCCCATTTTAATTGATGTAGACGAAAAAAACTGGCAAATGGACCTCGATTTGTTGGAGGCTTTTCTATCAACAGAAACTATTCAAAAAGGAAATATTTGTTTTCATAAAAAAACAGGAAAAAGAATTCCGGTGATTATGCCAGTGCATGTGCTTGGTAATATTTGCGATATGGATCGTTTAGTTGCACTTGCAAAACAATATAATCTCGTAGTTATTGAAGATAGTACCGAAGCCCTCGGAAGTTACTATAAAGGCCAGCACGCCGGAAGTTTTGGGCTTTTAGGAACGTTTAGTTACAATGGAAATAAAATTATTACCACAGGTGGTGGCGGCATGATTATTACTGACGATGAAACACTTGCAAAGAAAGCAAAACACCTCACTACCCAGGCAAAGAGCGATCCATTTGAATACATGCACGACGAAATTGGATACAATTACCGATTGGTAAATGTAGCTGCAGCAATGGGCGTAGCTCAAATGGAACAACTACCTGCCTTCTTAAAAAGAAAAAAAGAAATTATTAAATTTTATAAAGATCAATTGAATGGAGTTGGCGATATCGAATTTCAGGAAATTAGTAGAGATGTGAATCCAAACTGGTGGATGCCGACTTTAAAATCTAAACGGCAAAGGGATTTATTAAAAATTTTAAATGATCATAAAATGCAGAGTAGGCCTTTTTGGGTTCCTATGAACCAGTTGCCCATGTTTGAAAATGATATATTTTATAACAATACTAATCGCTCTGACTTTTTATATAAGCACTGCCTCAGCATTCCATGCTCTACAAATATCACTGACGAAGACCTGCTGAATGTAAGTAAGAAAATAAGGGAAATATTTTAATCATTTATTAAAATATTATTTTAAACATACTTTACATTATAATTGCAACTGTTAAAGAAGATAATTTACAAACCGGAAACAATTGCTATGTATAAAGTGGTGAAACGCTTCATAGACTTATTTTTAGCTACAGTCACACTGGTAATCTTATCACCCATTATCATATGTGTAATGATAATTTTATTGGTAACAGGAGAGCAGGAGATTTTTTATTTACAGGAAAGAATTGGATATAAAAACCGACCCTTCAAAATTTGGAAGTTTTCTACCATGAAAAAAAATAGTTCAAATATTGGCACGGGCGAAATAACTATTAGAAACGATCCGAGAGTTACTGCTTTTGGAAAACTTTTAAGAATATCCAAAATAAATGAACTCCCTCAAATTATTAATGTTTACAAAGGCGAAATGTCTATTGTTGGTCCGCGCCCGTTAATGAAGGTTAGTTTTGATTTATATAATGATGAAGTGAAGAAAAAAATCTATGATTTAAAGCCCGGTCTTACCGGCATTGGTTCCCTTATTTTCCGCGATGAAGAAAGAATTGTTTCTGAAGCAAAAGACCCGAGAGAAATGTATGCGTCCATTTATCCGTATAAAGGCGAACTGGAATTGTGGTACCGGGAAAATGCTTCAACCCTGATCGATTTATTAATAATTTTCTTCACCGGCTACACACTTATCTTTCCTCATAATAACCTGGTACATAAATATTTTAAAACGCTTCCGAAAGAGCGGGATTTGTCCAATTCATTATTGAGTTAAAAATATTGAACAAAAATCTATGTGTGTTTATTACAATAATATTTCAAACATCTTATGAAATTTATTGTAATAGCTTAAATTAAATTATATGCTTTTTACAATAAAAGATGTTGAAAATCTTTCTGGTATAAAGGCACATACTATTAGAATTTGGGAAAAACGTTATTCCTTTCTTAAACCAAACCGGTCAGATACCAATATCCGCCGTTACTCAAACGAGGAGTTGAGAATTATTTTAAACATTGCTTTACTCAATAAATACGGTTACAAAATTTCGCACATAAATAAAATGAGCGAAGAGGTGATTTTTGATTCAGTATTGTCAATTGCCGACCCTGAGGCAAGGGCAAATATTACCGTAAACGAGCTCATTCAAAGCATGATTCATTTTGATGGAGAAAAATTTGAAAGTATTTTAAACAAATCTATTGAGGCAAAGGGTGTTGAAGAAACTATTCTCAAAATTATATTTACGTTTCTTGATAAAGTTGGTATTTTATGGCTTACAAAGCACATTAACCCTGTGCATGAAAGATTGGTTAGTAATATAATAAGGCAAAAACTTATTGCTGGAATTGACTCTTTACCCCTAAAAAAAGTGTCGTCAACTTCCATTTGCCTTTTTTTGCCTCAAGGTGAATTTCATGAAATTTCATTGTTGTTTGTCGCTTATTTACTTAAGCAAAAAGGAATAACTATTATTTACCTTGGAGCAAATATTCCCCTTGAGGAATTGAAGACTGTTACTTCTTTGAAAAACCCCACATATCTCTATACACATCTAACCACTGCCGGTCAAAATTTTAGTTTTGAAAAATTTCTTTCAATCCTCCATAAAGATTTTCGCAATATTCCCATAATCATGTCGGGGCGGTTAACGGCCAACTACGTGAAAAAAATTCCACCAAAAATTATTTTTAAAAAATCCCTTGCCGAGGTTTTTCAATTTATTTCAGAAATATAATTGACAGACAACTTATTATTTTTGATAATTTTTTTGGCACCAGCTTTGTTTAGCTTTTTATTTAAAAAGGTTAATCAAAATTATTTGTTTTAAAATATATTTGTTTAACTTTACATTACTAAAGATTAAACATTATCCATGTCAACATTAGAATTTAATCAACTGCTTTTAGGAAATTCGGATTTTTTAAATCCTTTTGCCATTACGCTTACGCGGGATAAAGAAAGTGCCAAAGATCTTGTTCAGGAGACGATGTACAAGGCGATTGCCAATAGTGAAAAATATAATAACGGCACAAACATCAAAGCCTGGTTGTACACGATCATGCGGAATATTTTTATAAATAATTACCGTAAAAAAACAAAGCAGCAAGTTGTTTTTGATTCTACACCAAATGATTTTTTACTGGATTATAACCAATCGTCCATTTCAAATCTTGCAGAAAGCGGGATGAGGTTGAAGGAAATTCATGAAGCCATTTATTACTTACCAACGATTTTTAAAGATCCATTCGTTTTATATTTTGACGGCTATAAATATCATGAAATAGCAGGAATGCTGCATGAGCCACTTGGAACTATTAAAAGTAGGATACATTTTGCCAGGAAACTTTTAAAGAAAAAGATAACGAGGTATTAGACAAGATGCATCTAAAGGAGTTTATTTTAGAATGCTTATCTTTTGAATTAGAATAATTAAATTGAAAAGAGCAGTAATAATAGGCGGTGGATTTTCTGGTATTTCTACCGCATCATTTTTAGCAAAAGGCGGATGGGACGTAACTGTAGTTGAAAAACATGAGATTGCTGGAGGCAGGGCCAGAATGTTCAAAGAAAAAGGTTTCGTTTTTGATATGGGCCCAAGTTGGTATTGGATGCCGGATGTATTTGAAAGATATTTTGCAAGCTTTGGAAAAAAACGAGCTGACTATTACGCGTTGAAAAGATTGGATCCATCTTACCGTATTTATTGGGAAAAGGAGTTGATGAATATTCCTGCAAACTATGAAGAATTAAAAACCCTGTTTGAAAATATTGAAGAAGGAAGCGGAAGAAAACTGGATAATTATTTAGCGCAGGCAGAATATAAATATGAGGTTGGGATTAATAAATTAGTTCAAAAGCCGGGGCAGTCATTGTATGAGTTTTTAGATTTGGATTTAATAAAAGGGCTTTTCAAACTAGAAGTTTTTTCTTCCATTAAAACACACATTGCAAATCACTTTAAAAACCGAAAACTTCAGCAACTATTGCAGTTTCCGGTATTATTTCTCGGAGCTTTGCCAAAAGATACACCTGCATTATACAGCCTGATGAATTTTGCTGATATAAAAGGTGGCACCTGGTATCCTGAAAACGGAATGTTTAGCATTGTAAAGGGTATGGTTGAAGTGGCGAACGAATTGGGAGTAAAGTTTCAGTTTAATGAAAATGTAGTTTCAATAAATAACGAAGGAAAAATTGCTAAGGGCGTTAAAACAGAATATTTTAAAAACGGAGAAAAAATATTGAAAGATTATAAAGCAGATGTAGTTATTGCCAGTGCTGATTATCATTTTGTAGAACTGGAATTACTTCCACCAAAATTGAGAAGTTATAGTGAAAAATATTGGAACAAAAGAATTTTAGCCCCCGGCTGTTTATTATACTATGTTGGGCTTAATAAAAAATTGAAAAATATTACTCATCATTCTTTATTTTTTGATGTTGATTTTGATAAACATGGAGACGAAATTTATACAACAAAAGAATGGCCCTCAAATCCACTTTTTTATGTAAGCGCAACATCTGTAAGTGATAAAAGCGTAGCACCTGAAGGATGTGAGAATTTATTTTTTTTAATACCCGTGGCTTCAGGATTGAAAGGGGATGATGAAAGTTTACGAGATGATTATTTTGAAAAAATAATTAAACGGTTTGAAGACCATATTGGCGAAGAAATTAAAAATAATATTATTTATAAAAAAACTTTCGGGCCCAGTGATTTCGTAAATGACTACAATGCCTATAAAGGTAATGCGTATGGGTTGGCTAATACTTTGTTACAAACAGCAAATTTTAAGCCTTCATGCAGGAGTAAAAAAGTTAAAAATCTTTTTTATACGGGCCAATTTACAGTGCCCGGACCGGGAGTACCGCCATCATTAATAAGTGGAGAGGTTGTAGCAAGGGAGGTAGTGAAATATTTTGATTGTTAAAACGTATTTTTATATCCAAATTATCATGAACACAATTCACGGATTATGATGCAATTATTTCATGATGTAAGCCGCCAGTGCAGTAAGTTTACTACAAATAAGTATAGCACTTCCTTCAGCGGAGCAATTAAATTACTGCATAAAGATTTGCAAACTCCCATTTATAACATTTATGGTTTTGTACGTTTTGCTGATGAGATCGTAGACACGTTTCACGAGTTTGACAAAGAAGAACTTTTGCGTGAATTTAAGATTGAAACATATAAGGCTATTGACAGAAGAATAAGTCTTAACCCGATTCTGCATAGCTTTCAAACTACGGTAAACGAATATGAAATCGATTTAAACCTGATTGAAGCTTTTTTTAAAAGCATGGAGTATGATCTCCATAAAACAACGTATGATGAAACGGACTACAAGGAATATATATATGGAAGCGCTGAAGTAGTTGGACTAATGTGTCTTAATATATTCTGCGAAAGGGATTTAGAAAAGTTTGAAAATCTCAAGCCCGCGGCACAATCGCTTGGAGCAGCCTTTCAAAAGGTAAATTTTTTGCGGGATGTAAAATCAGATTACCTCCAATTAGAGCGAACTTATTTTCCGGACATTGATTTTCGAAATTTTTCTTCAGTCATCAAAAAAAATATTGAAGATGAGATTATGGAAGATTTTATTAACGCTTATAATGGTATAACTCAATTGCCATTTAAAGCAAGATTTGGCGTATACGTTGCTTATAAATATTATCTTTCTTTATTTAAAAAAATAAAACGCACCCAGGCTGCAAAAATTCTTGATCAGCGAATAAGAATTCCGAATTACTCCAAGGCACTTATTTTAATAAAGGCCGGGGTAAAAAACAGGCTTAACCTAATTTAATAAAATTTAAAGGCATCAACTATTTTGACCGAAGTGATATTAGTGAATGAAAAGGACATGGAAATGGGAACGATGGAAAAAATGGAAGCCCATGTAAAGGGCTTGTTGCATCGGGCGTTCAGTATTTTTATATTCAATACAAAAGGAGAATTTTTGTTGCAACAACGCGCTTTGGGCAAATACCACAACGGAGGAATTTGGTCGAATACTTGTTGCAGCCATCCGTTGCCAGGCGAGGACATATTAAATGCGGCAAATAGAAGATTATTTGAAGAAATGGGGTTTTCTACAGCCCTTTTGCCTGCGTTCAACTTTATTTATAATACAAATTTTTCAAACGGGTTAACGGAGCATGAATTTGATCATGTATTTACGGGAATATATGATGGCGAAATAAAAGCTGATAAGGCGGAGGTAAATGATTATTGTTTTAAAAAGATAGAAGATATTGAAACCTCGATGGAAACACACCCGCAGAAATATTCTGAGTGGTTTAAGATTGCATTGCCACAGATCAAATTATTTCACCAGAAAAAGTTTAATCTTTTATAAAATCTTAACTTTGTTAGTGAAATGCAAGCCATATATTTCATATTAATAACGCTGGCAGTTTTTTTAACTATGGAGGGCATTACGTGGCTCACCCATAAGTTCGTAATGCATGGTTTTTTATGGTATTTGCATGAAGACCACCATAAAAAAGGGCCCGGTTTTTTTGAAAAGAATGATGCGTTCTTTCTAATATTTTCTATACCTAGCATACTTTGTATTCTATTTGGAACTTTTGATCATAAGTTCTGGCTAGCTGCCATTGGAGCAGGAATCGCTATGTACGGATTCGCATATTTTTTAGTTCACGATGTAATCATTCACCAACGTATAAAGCTTTTTACGCGAAGTGATAATATTTATGTACGGGGCATCAGGTGGGCGCACAAAATGCATCATAAACATTTAGAAAAACAGGACGGTGAAAGTTTTGGAATGCTTCTCGTCGCAAAAAAATACCGTGAAAAAGTTAAGGCTGATAAAAAAAGAATTGCCGATAATAAAAAGACCGTTGCAACAACTGCCACTTCCGTTTGAGCTTCCTCCTTTAATTTTAGCTCAAGTCCATAATTTCGCTCATACGCTATTGAATTAATTTATCTTCAACCGTAAAACCATCTTTCAATACTTGCTTTTTAAATGCAGCAAAAAAATTACAATTATATTTTTTTAGGTACAGGGTGTGCCTCGCTTAGCATCATTATGCGAATGATCAGCTCAAAAAAATTTACAGAGAAAAGTATTTTAATTGTTGACAGGGAACCCAAAACTAAAAACGATCGCACGTGGTGTTTTTGGGAAATGGGAGATGGATTTTTTGAAGACATTGTTTATTGCAAATGGCACGAACTCTTGTTCAACACAACGGGAGAAAATTCATTATCTCTTGATATTGGCAGCTATCAATACAAAATGATTCGTGGAATTGATTTTTACGACAAATGTTTCAGCGTCATTAAAGTTCAAAAGAATATTGATATCGAATATGGAGAGATTTTTTTTGAAGAAACAACAAGTGCGCTTCCGATTATTAAAATAAATAACCGGCCTGCTTTAGTAAACGACAGTACAATAATTTTCAATTCAATTTTTTTGCCACCGATACGAAAAAAAGATAAATTTTATTTGCTTCAACATTTTAAAGGTTGGGTAATAGAAACTACAGACGATTTTTTTAATGAAAAACAAGCCACCTTAATGGATTTTCGGGTTAGCCAAAGTAAGGGAACAACTTTCGTGTATGTATTGCCGTTATCTCCAAAAAAAGCATTGGTAGAATTTACTTTATTTAGTGAAAATTTATTGGATGTAGGGGAATATAATTTAGCATTAGAGAATTATTTAAAAGAATTTTTAAATATCGGCACCTATAAAATTATGGAAGAAGAATTTGGCATCATTCCAATGACAAATGCAAATTTTTCCCTTTTCAAGCAAGGAATGTATTTTATTGGAACTGCCGGCGGACAAACAAAAGCATCCACAGGTTATACGTTTAAATTTATACAAAAGCAATCTGACAAAATTGTTGAAGAACTTATTTCTACAGGAGTTCCTTCAAAAACTACCGATACCCGGAAGAGATTTTTCTTTTACGATAGTACCTTGTTACACATTCTTTCAAATAAATTATTAGAAGGAAAAACTATTTTTTCTGTTCTTTTCAAAAAAAACCGGGCTGGGGCAATTTTTAAATTCCTTGATAATGAAACCAGCATTAAGGAGGAAATAAAATTACTGAACACGCTGCCAAAAAAAATTTTTATGAAAGCTGGCTTCAAAGAATTTATGAAAATAATTCTTAAGCCTGATGATTTGAAATTTTAACCTATTAAACCTTTAATTTTAATTGCAGTCATATATTATGTTTTTCTATTTTTGCTGCGAGATAAAAATTTATGATTCCTCAAACAGATGACCAAGAACTTTTATTAAGCTTTAAGGAACCCGCCACGAAAGAGAGGGCATTTTCTGCTATTATAAAAAAATACCAGGAAAAGCTTTATTGGCATATACGAAGAATGGTGGTTGATCACGACGATACAAATGATATACTACAAAACATGTTTATTAAAGTGTGGAAGGGCCTTGAAAACTTCAGGGAAGATAGCCAGCTTTATACATGGCTTTACCGGATTGCCACCAATGAATCGCTTACTTTCTTAAGTCAACAGAAAAAAAGAAATTTGGTGTCGATGAGTGATGCCGAAAATGGCTTGAGCAATAAATTGAAAAGTGATACATATTTTGACGCAAATAAACTGGAATGGAAACTCCAGTTAGGTATACAAAAGCTACCCGAAAAACAACGGCTGGTTTTTAACCTTAGGTATTATGATGAGATGCCTTATGAAGAAATGAGCAGGGTTTTAGATACGAGTGAGGGCGCTTTAAAGGCAAGCTATCACCATGCCGCTAAAAAAATAGAAGAATTTATATTAAATACTTAAACTAACTGCGAAGAAAAGAGTCAGAGTTAATGTAATGAATAAATCTGTAGAAATATTGAAGGAATTAAAATCGATCAGTCCTTTGCTCGCGGAAATGGAAAAAATTAACGTTTTACAGGTTCCGGAAGGCTATTTTATTGATTTAGATGTACGCATCGCAGCTTATGTGATGCTGAACGATACTTCCGTTACTGATAATATCAGCAAAAGAAATCTTCAAAAAGTTCCTGAGGGATATTTCAGCACGCTTAGCGATTCAATTCTCAATAAGATTAAAATTGCATACCCTGAAAGTGCTGGTGAAGAATTACAGAAACTTTCGCCGACATTATTTTCGCTAAAAGATGTAAATGTGTTTTCTGTACCTAATGGATATTTTGAATCCTTTGAAAATGAAATTTCAGAAAAAATAAATAAGAAGGAACCCGCTAAAGTTGTTTCAATAAACAAAAGGAGTTCCTGGTTAAAATATGCTGCGGCGGCTGTTGTTACGGGCGCAATTGCTTTTGGTTCTTTAGAGATATTTAAAAGTACTCATCATGGAAATAACGATGCGGAAAACTCGTCTTCAGTTGCTGTTACAGAAACAATAAAAAATTCTTTTCAGTATAAAAATGCCGATGAAGTGAATGCGGGCATTGCTAAATTAAGTGATGCTGACATTGTAAAATATCTTGAAAAAAATGGCAATG